>ONFH01000287.1 GCA_900317015.1 uncultured Erysipelotrichaceae bacterium
ACCGTGCCCCAATTGACTCAAACGGCTTTTCTTCATTTATTAGATCATATACGTGAAGTGAACGATGAAGCATCATTTGAAACATTAGTGACTGGCATTTTAGAAGATGAAAGTTATCGCTATATGGTGGAACACCCTGGGGCTTATGATGCCTCCTATCATCAGGATGTTTATGTTCAAGTGACCAAAGCAATGATCGATGAAATGTTAAAAGCTGTTGATCGGACCCGTTTTCTTGATGTGAAATCAGAGATCTCACCAAAAAGAGATGTTGGTCTCCCAATGTGTATGATCTGTTTGTATATCTTTCTTTTAGTCTCTCTCGGTTCTGTGTTAAAATGACCCTGCAACAAATAAAGGGAGGGAATGATTGATGAAGAGGATCTGTCCATATTGTGGGAAAGAAATTGATGATACACAGAAGTTCTGTGTCCACTGTGGCCATCGTGTTGATGCGACCATTGATGATTATGAGAATTCGAGCTTCTGGGATGAACCAGAGGTGCATATAAATGATGCGGGTGTTACCAAAGAAGTAGAACCAAAACATCGTAAACGAGTATTGATTGTTTTGATCATCGTCTTAGTGGCCATCAGTGCTGCTTTTGGAGGCGCTCTATTTGCGACGCAGGTTGCGAATAAAACAGAAGAGACCAGCGGGTCTGCCAAATCATCTGGGGAATTGGTAGAGGTCGAACCAGATGATACTCATAAAAGTGATGATGAAAACTCAGAGACGCTATTAAATGCATCTTCAGACACGATCGATGCAATCACTGCCTCTTCGACGCTGACCGATTCAAAGTCAACGCATTCACCAAGTCTTGTCTCTGATGGGCTCTTATCAACGGCCTGGTCAGAAGCCGAAAGTGGCATCACCGGGGCAAAGTTGACGATCACGTATAAGAATACGTGTCTCATGAAGGGCTTTAAGATCAATGCCGGTTATCAAAAAAGCAGTGACCTGTATGATAAAAATGCCCGTCCGAAAACGATCACCGTTTCGGTATCAGATGACAATGGAGAAACGTATCATGATCGTTATGATCTAAGTGACACGATGGGCGTGCAGACGGTGTCATTTATAAACTCGGATGTCAAAGCGAAAAGCTTTACGATCATGATCGATGATGCCTATCCTGGCACCGAGTATGCGGATTGTTGTATCAGTGAAATCGTACCTTACTAAGATGACGTGAATGTCATCTTTTTTGATGATATTTGATAAATTCCAAAAGATGATCATGAAAAATATGGTAAAATGAGAACATGTGATTGGGAAATCATTGCATTTTTTGACACTTAGGTGACAGAAAATGACAAATTGTTCATACAGGGGATTTTTGTAGTAGGATGAACATGGAAAAGGAAGGGAACTTATGAATTATCTTATTACTGTCATCTCTCCTAAAGGGGAAATGAAAAGCACAGAGATTCGCTATGTAGAAGGAAAGAGCTATACGATTGGACGACATGGGGATATCGTCGTCGACTATCCAAGTGTCTCTGGTCATCATGGCGCCTTTGTGATGAGCGAGGGGACATTGTTTTATACTGATACACATTCGACCAATGGGACGTATGTTCGAAAGGATGGACATCTGATCCATCTGATGAATAGTGATGAGTTTATTAAGCTGCATCCTTCATCATTCTTGACGATCGAAGATGCATCCAAAACACCGATCGTTATTTTGATCGGTCGTGAACGGACGAAGTGGAAATACTTACCAGTCGATACGCATCAGGAGATCCGTATTGGTCGTGATCCAAGATGTACGATCACACTGTCGCATCCAAGCGTATCACGCTTGCAGGCAGTCATACGTCATAATGGCGAAGACCTCATTTTAGAGGATGTGAATTCTTTAAATGGTGTCTATGTCAATGGGGAACGAGTGGAACGCCATCGTCTTCATCAGAATGACATCATCCAGATCTCTGGCTATACATTATTTTATACAAATCGTAATTTGTTTTATCAGTCACAGACCGAAGGTATCAACCTTGTCTGTGATCATATTCGTAAAGTTGTGGACAAGAATAAGGTCTTGTTGGATGATATCAGCTTATCGATCGAAGCCAATGACTTCGTTGCCATCGTTGGTGGCTCAGGGGCTGGGAAGACAACGCTCTTTAATGCCATCAGTGGCTTTGATTCCAATTGTGAAGGAAGGATCTTCTTCAATGGCATCGATGTGCATCGTAACTTCAATGACTTAAAGTCCTTGATCGGTTATGTGCCACAGGAAGATATCGTTTATGAGAATCTAACATTACGTAAGATGCTTGAATATACATCAGAATTGAAATCGACACCGGATACGACGAAACAGGAACGTGAAGCGATGATCGAAAATGTCTTACGAATCGTTGACTTGAAACCTCAGGAATATACGATGATCCGTAAGTTATCGGGTGGTCAGAAGAAGCGTGCTTCGATTGCCGTAGAACTATTAGGGAATCCAAAGCTGTTCTTCTTAGATGAACCAACCAGTGGTCTAGATCCTGGGAATGAATATTCACTGATGAAGTCTTTACATTCCTTAGCGAAGAATGAAGATAAGACCGTCTTGATCGTCACCCATACGATCCAGAACATTGACTTATGTGATAAGGTCATCTTCTTAGGAACCGGCGGGAAGCTTTGCTTCTATGGCAATATTGAAGAAGCCAAGAAGTTCTTTGAAGAAGATGAGATCTCGAATATTTATAATTTAATGGCGAAGGATCCACGTAAGTATCAGCGCCGTTATCGTCAGATGGTCCATGAGAGTGAAAAGAGACCGGTGAGAAGTGAACAGACGTCAAAGAAACGTCGTACGATCTCACAGCCTCGCCAGTTCAATATTTTGACAAGACGTAACTTTGAATTATTTAAGAATGACAAGATGAAACTACTGCTTACAGTGATCCAGCCTGTCATCATTGCCTTATGTTTATATTTAGTGAGTGACAGTGACATGTTTAAGATCATGAATGAAACGAAGGCCATGATGTTTTCCATGTCCTGTGCCGGCATCTGGATGGGTTTATTTAACTCTATTCAGGAGATCTGCAAGGAACGTCATATCTTAAAACGTGAATATATGTCTGGTGTTCGCTTATCTAGTTATATCTTATCTAAGTTTACACTATTAGCAGTGGAAGCCATTTTACAGACCGTGATCTTAGTGCTCTTATTCTTAGGCTTAGTAGGGAAATGGAAGGCTGGGCTCTTCTTTGATAACTTTGTCTTAGAAATCATGATCACGATGTTATTGACAGTCTTAAGTGCCACCTCATTAGGTCTAGCCATTTCAAGTGTGGCAAAAAGCGGTGATAAAGCAATGATCGTGGCACCATTCGTGCTGATCATTCAGCTGTTGTTCTCTGGCATCTTATTTGATCTCTCTGGGATCACAAAATACATCTCTTATGTCACGATCTCCCGCTGGAGCGTCAGTGCATTAGGAGCCATTACCAAGATCAATAAGATGAAGACGTATGAAGCAGTCAATAAAGACTTACCAGCGAACTTACGTGCTTTAATTAAGAATCCAAAAGATCCACTTTTTAAGATCTCCAAACATCTTGTGTTACAGGACTGGGGAATCTTAGCCATCATGTGTGTGATCTGTTTAATTGTAGGTGGTCTATTATTAAGACGATTAAAGAATGATCATCGTTAAGGGGGAAATATTGATATGAATCAAATGAATGAAAAAAGAAATGCTTATGTCATTATTGCTTATTTAATTGCTCGTTATTTACCTGGCTTATTTATTGCTGGATTGATCATTGCATACATGACCGAATTCAATCCATTTTCTTTTATATCGTTGACAGCTATACTTGTCTGCATTGTAGCGGCGATTCCTTTAGGGATTGCCTCACTCGTCTGGCAGTCCCATATCACACGTGATCTTAATTATATGTGTGCATCCTATGAAGGCAATGCCAATGAAAATCGTTCATTTGCGGCTTACTTCTTCTTAAGTATGATCACTGCTGGCTTCTATGGCTGGTACTGGATGTATAAACAAGGGGCCCGTGTGAAGATGGCGGCCAATGGTTTTGGCGGTCAGGTCGATCAAGATGGCGGCACGTATGTTTTATGGAGTATCATTGGTTCAATGATTGGCTTGGGCAATATCATTGCCTGGATCCTGCTTAATAAGAATACCAATGCGCTCGCCAAAGCCTACAATCATCGTCATAGTCGTGCGAAAGCTCCGGGAACGTTCAATGCTTCCACAAAGGAACAGGCAAAGCCTCGCTATAACGATCAGACAGGGAAATTATTAGATGATGCAAAGGATGAAGCCATGCCAAAGACACAGGAGATTCCTGATGCTTCGAAAGGAAAAGAAATGGAAGATGATGATGACGAAACAGTCTTCTATTCTCATAAGATCTTATTTAGTGAAGGTCAGTATAAAGGCGGTTTTATTGAACTAGACAATAAACAAACATTGACATTAGGCAGAGATGGCGAAGTGGCCAATGTGATCTTTGATGATTCGGCCATTTCTAAGAAACATTGTACGATCACCTGGGATCAGGATCAGGGATGCTTTATCGTCTGTGATCTTTCCAGCAATGGTACATTCTATGAGAATGGCGAACGTTTCCCTAAAGGGGAACCAGTGAAATGTAAGGTCAATACCGTCATCAAATTAGCCGATGGCAGTAATGTCATCACATTATTATAAGAGGTAAATCATGATCCATCAGCGTTATACCATAAAGGAAGAAGTGCAGAAAGATGATACACATACACTCTATAAAGCTTATGATGAGATATTTAAACGCACCGTGATGCTTTTTGAGTGTACTGACACCTTTCACTTTTCACAAAATGTGAAAAGAATCTTCGACGAAGACAATATCTTTTACTACTACACCGCATTTATTGAAGATCAGAAAGCTTACTACGTCATAGGTAACTTTGAACACTTGCAGTGTGTCAAGACGCATAAATTTGATGATCGTTTTGTCCTGATGCTTTATGATGCTTATATTATGCTCATTACCAAATACAATCATAAAGGGATCTATTTCAAGTCCGTCCCGATGGAATGGCTGTTTAGTGATGAGAACTCACGGGTCAGCTTAATGCTTCCAGGGGCCAACTTGAATAATGAAAGACGAGAAGAAAGCTTTGGTCCATTCTTCTTAGAGCTCTATGCGATCTTAAGTAAGCAGAAATATATAAGCAATGAAGGCTTAGATTATATTAAAGACCATTACAATGAACAGGTCTTCGACCTATTCATGAGACATTTATAAAGAAGGAAGAGGAAATATTATTATGAAATTAGTACAGTGCCCAAACAAACATTATTATGATGCCGATAAATTCAAGGAATGTCCGATCTGCCATCCAGCGGTGGCAAATCGTGTCGATCTTGATCGTCAGGAAGATCAAGGTGAAGATAAGACCGTGGCCTTATCACAGAATGAGATTCCAGAAGCTGTGAAGAATCTTGACCAGCCTACACCAAAGGATGATGATGTCCATTTTGATCCAATGACCGGAAAACCACTTCATGAAGTTGAAGATGATGGCGTTCATTTCGATCCTATGACTGGCAAGCCATTACATCAGAGTCATGATGATGAAGTCCGCTTTGATCCAATGACAGGCAAACCATTACAGAAGGAAACAACTGATGATGAAGTGCGTTTTGATCCAATGACTGGTAAGCCTTTATCAAAGATGCCAGAAGCTCATGAGGATGACGATGAAGTCAAGTTCGACCCAATGACCGGTGAACGTCTTGTCAAGAAAGATGCAGAGGAAAAGGTCGAAGAACCTGATGATGAAGTACGTTTCGATCCAATGACGGGAAAGCGTATTCAAAAACCTGTAATGGAAGATTTCCAGAGTGAAACAAACATCGATGATGATGTGACAGAAAAGATCGAACCAGCAGAAGACGTTGTGGAAGACAAGCCAATGGCTAATGAAACAAATTTAGCTGATATCATTGCCCATGCCAGCACAACAGTCAGTGAAGATGATGATGAAGATGCGACGATTCCATTCTATGCCTCTAAGGATAGCTTTGTGAAAGGTCGAGGCTATGTCGTTGGCTGGTTGGTCTCTGTGAAAGGTCCAGCTAAAGGCAACAGCTATAACCTATATGCCGGCAAGAATACAATTGGCCGTGGAAATACGAGTGATGTGAGAATCGATAATGATCGTTCAATCGCCCGTAATAAGCATGCCATCGTGATCTATGATCCAAAGAATAATGACTATATTGCGATGCCAGGAGAAAGTAAGGAACTTTACTATGTCAATGGCGATCTTGTTTTAACACCTACAAAATTAAACGCACGTGATCGTTTATCATTAGGAGAAAGTGAACTCATGTTAGTGCCATTATGTGATGACACATTCAACTGGGACAACGAAAACGATCAATAATTGAAAGACGAAGGAGGGGATGACATGAAGTACTGTTTAAACTGTTTTCAAAAGATCGATGATGATGCGGACGTCTGTCCTTATTGTCATTATCGTCAAAGTGCACCCGCCAGGAAGCAGCAGTATTTAAAACCTGGGATCGTCTTTGAAGACCGTTATATTATTGGGACCGCTTTGGGCTCTGGGGGCTTTAGCGTCACATATAAAGCCTTTGATGCGAGCCTCAATAAAGTTGTCGCCATTAAGGAATATCTACCGGTGGACGTCTGTACCCGTTCTTTAGATTCTGAAGACGTGATCGTCTTTAGTGATGAGGAGAAGGAAGATGCCTTCGATGCTGGGAAACGTAAATTTGAACAGGAAGCGAAGCGTATGGCTCGCTTCCAGGGCGTTCCCCATATCGTCCAGGTGTATGATACGATCGAAGCCAACAATACATGTTATATCATTATGGAATATCTTGATGGGGAGACCGTTGCTTCCTTCGTCAAGCGTTATGGCCAGATCGATGAAGCCAAAGCCTTACGTATTACAATTCCTGTCCTAGAAGCTCTTGAAGTGATCCATTCCAAACATATGCTGCACCGTGATATCTCACCAAGTAATATCATGTTGCTAAGAGATGGCGATGTGAAACTCTTAGACTTTGGAAGTGCCCGTTATACGAACTCCGATTATTCTCGTTCCTTAACAGTCCTTTATAAAGAAGGCTATACACCGGAGGAACAGTATTATACCAATGGCCATCAGGGACCATGGAGTGATGTCTATAGTGTCGCCGCCACGTTGTACTATATGTTAACAGGGGTAAGAATTGAAAGTGCCTTAGATCGTAAAGCGAATGATACGATCGTCTTTCCATCCCTCTATGCCAATGTTCATCGTAACGTCGAAACCGCCATCATGAATGGCTTAAGCGTTGACTATCGTATGCGTACCCAAAGTGCCAAAGAGATGAAGAACGAATTATGTTCAGAGACGAATGTCGTTATGCACTATACCCGTTCTTCCTCCAAATCTGGGGCTTTGATTCCTAAGCCATTAAAGTATGTGGCCGGGATCGCCTTTGTCTGCTTACTCGTTTTTGTGGTCGCCTTAAGTAATGGGGCCTTCATCTCCTTTGATGAAGACTATCTCGAATTAAATGATGATGCCTCACAGGTGCCATCACTCATTGGTCTGAGCCAAAGTCAGGCGAAAACGTTGTTAAAGAAACGTTCCATTACGCCCAACATTCAGTTAGTGAACGATCCAACGACCAAAGCCGATACAGTCATCAGTCAAAGCGTCAATGCGGGGACCGTTTTAAAGGGCAAGAAAAAGATGACGATGAAAGTTGCGACAGGGGCAACGAACGTCTATTTACCAAATTATACCGGTATGAATAGTTCATCTTATCTCGCAGGATTAAAAAAGAATCATTTCAGTAAGATCGTTATCAAGCAAAAGAAAAGTGACATCTATGCCCCAGACAGTATCCTAAAACTTGAAGGGGAGGATGCGACAGGTCAGTCCGTCAGTGTCCATGCCAATAAGACGTTCAGTACGGCTAATAAACTAATTGTTCATGTCGCTAAGGCAAGAAAGATTGCCAAGGCTGGCAGTGATACAACGGTGCCAAGTCTCGTGCATGCAAAACTCTCTGAGATCCATGCGAAAGTCAAGAAGGCCGGCTTATTAGTACGTGTCAAAGGTTATGAACGTAATGATTATCCTGTGGGGACGATCATTCACGTCAGCGCACCAAAGGGAACGGCAAAACAGCGTGGCGATGTCATTGATCTGACCTTATCGGCTGGGAAGCTCAATGTCCAGGTTCCAAAAGTGCTTGGTCTTGATCAGGCGGATGCCGTTGCAAAATTAAAGGCTGCCAATATGCCCGCCGATCATATTCTGATCCAGAAGCAGGATTCCACAAACTACGGGAAAGGAACCATCATCAGTCAGAATGGGACTGAAGGTCAGCTGATGAGTGAAAGCAGTTATATCAAGCTGATCGTTTCGAATGGCTTTATGATGAATAATGTCGTTGGAGACTATGCCGACAATGGTGTCAGTATCCTACGTCATCAGGGTTTGAATGTCGTCCGTCATTATATTTATGAAAATGGCATCGTGAGCGATACGATCATCAAAACTGATCCAGTTGGTGGGACGTATGTTTCTAGTGGCGACACAGTCAACGTGTATATCCAGAAGGATTCTAATGAGATCAATGAAAGTGACTATATTGGGGAAGATCCAGGAGATGTCTACAATACTCTTTATTATCAGAAGGGCTTTACCAATATTACCTATGGTATTAAATATAGTGATACCATCGAAGTCGGGAAAGTCAGCTCCATCAGTCCTAATGGGGAAGTGAAGCTGGATACTCCAATTACGATCTATGTCTCTGCAGGATCAGAAGACTCTTATTACGATGATGAATCCGATGATACCTCTACGGATACGAATACAACTGATGAGACGACAGACAATACGACAGAGAATACGACAGACAGTGCCTCAATAAGCGGGACGAAGCTGTTTGTGAATGAATACAGTAAATAGGTGGGGACGATATGTTAAATATAGCAGTCTGTGATGAAACGATGCAGGAATGTATAGATCTAGAGAAGGCTTTAAGAGCTTCCCTGCATTCTGATCTGACGATCTCTAAGCATGATAATTACTTTTCGTTCATGACTTATGTGCAGGATGAGGCCAAAGGGGCCGTCGATGTGCTTTATATTGGCTTGAATATCAATGGGGCTTCTGGCGTCAAGATCGCCATGAGCCTCTTAGATCTCTATCCACATTTAAAGATTATCTTCGTGACCAAATACTTAGATTTAGTCCGCGATATCTTTATGATCGAACCGGTTTATCTCTTGATCAAGCCATATGAGAAGCGCTATGTGTCTGCTTCGATCTATAAGGTCATGCGTATGATCGATGAGAATAAAGATGATTATCTGATCTTAAAGGCCAAGTATGGCCGTAATGGGATCCTGTCCATCAAGATGGCAGAGATCTATTATGCGGCCAGTGATAAACGCAAGTTAACGATCTATACGGATGAAAATACTTATGAAATGAATATGAAATTGAATGAATTAGAAGAGAAGCTGCCTGACAACTTTATTCGTGTACACCAGAGCTATCTAGTGAACATGGATAAGATCTTATCCATCTCTAAAGATGAGATCTATCTCTATAATGATCAGGTCATACCGATCTCTCGTTCCCATTTACGTGATGTGAACGAAGCCTTTAAGAAGCATATGAATGTGATTGGAACATCCTCATGAATGTCGCCGTCAGTTCAGAGATCGGTGATCGAAAGACCAATGAAGATGTCGTCAATTATCAAATCATTGATTCAAGAAGCTTCTTTGTTTTATGCGATGGCGTCGGTGGTTTACCGGATGGCGGTTTAGCAGCCAAAATCGTCACGGATACACTCTTAGAAGCGTTTGAAAAACAAGATTTCACACTTAAGCAGGCGATCGACCATGCGCAGGAGATCTTATTAAACAGGCAATCCTGGGATCATAAACAAGATGGCTTACGGACGACACTCGTCGTGCTGCTTATTGATGGGAAGACAGCCCAGTATGCCTATTTAGGCGATTCACGGCTTTATCACTTTGAAGGGCATCAGCTCATACATGTGACAAGTGATGATGTCGTCAAACATGGCTTCTTACATGCTTCCTTGAGCCATGCGATGGGTGATGAATCCATCAAAGCTTTACATTTTAGCAAATGTTTTGAAGTGACGGATGATAGTAGCTTCTTACTATGCAGTGATGGTTTTTATAAACCGCTAAGCCTAAGATGCATCAAAAAAGCGATGCGTCATGCAAAGAGTGAAACATGGCTTCATACAATGAATGAACAAATCAGAAAACATACAAGAAAGAAAAATGCAGACAATTATTCAGCCATTGCGATTCGAATGAATGATCTGTATAAAGAAAGCGAGTGAATCTCATGGATAATGATGTAGATTATACGATTCCTTTTTATGAAGGACACAAAAAGACCGTTGATCTGGTCACAGGCTGGTTAGTCTGTGTGGAAGGGGAGACAAAAGGCAAGGATTATCATCTTGGTTATGGCTATTCGAGAATTGGCAGAGGGAATCATATGGATGTCTGCATTCCCGAAGACCATTCGATCACCAGAGATAATCATTGCTCGATCGTCTGTGATCCTAAGAAAAACTTATTTTATTTGATGCCGACAAGCGGAAATATCGTGTACTTAAATTCTCAGCTTGTTTTATCGGCCACCCTTTTAAAGCAGGGGGATCTGATCCAGATCGGCAACAGCCTCTTTGAATTCATCCCTTATGTTACGCCGCAAAAGGGATGGAATGACTATGAATAGTTCTACGACCTGTCCTTACTGTTTTCAGAAGGCCTTTGATGGGACGTCCTGTCATGCCTGTGGCTATCATAAGGTGCCACGATTAAAGGATGCGCTGCATCCTTTTACGATTTTACATGACCGCTATCGTCTAGGGGTGCCTCTTGGTATGGGCGGTTTTGGCATCAGCTATATGGCTTATGATACCCGTTTACAAAAACGAGTCGTCATCAAGGAATACTTTCCTAAGTTCTTAAAACTCAATCGTGAAGAACTCGCCTCGATGCCGATCGAAGCAGTGACGACTTACAATCATGGCAAGATGCGTTTCAAGGAAGAAGCTGAACTTTTAACAAAATTAAGAACCTATCACTTTGAACATATCATCAGTGCCTATGATGCCTTTGATGAAAATCAGAACAGCTATTATGTCATGGATCTTGTGGAAGGGTATTCCTTAAAGGAATTATCGAAAAGCTATCATTTGAGTGAAAAGACCTTGATCGAGATCTTAGTCAAAGTGGCGAAAGACTTAAGTACGATCCATAAAGAGCTGCATATCTTACATCGAGATATCTCACCAGATAATATTTTAGTCGATGCCCATATGCGTCCGGTCTTGATTGATTTTGGCTCGGCGAAGATCTTAGATGGCAAGCAGGGCTTTAGTGTCGTGTTGAAGAAGCATTATGCGCCTTTAGAACAGTATTCCAAAACAAAACTAGAGGGACCTTACAGTGATGTCTATGCCTTAGCGGCCACGGCTTATTATTTATTAACTGGTCATTATGTTCAGGAAGCGACAATGAGAGCGATGAATGATACACAGGAAAACGTGCGTGCTTATAATCCAAAAGTGAGTGAACAGACAGATCGTGCGATCATGCATGCCTTAGAGATGAAGATTGAAAACCGGACACCGAATATGGATGTCTTTATAGCGGAATTGACCGGTCATGAGATCAAGCCTTATGTGCTTGTTGGTCATCATAAATATATCGTGACCACGCAAGGACTATCGGTAGGGCGTCATGAAGACAATGAGATCATCTTTAAAGAGCCGGCCATCAGTAAGCATCATTTTGAAATTATGTTTGATCAAGCGACACGCTTATTTACGATCACGGACTTTTCCAAAAATGGGACATTCGTCAATGGCCATTTATTAAGTCATCAAAGCGTGTCCGTCAAAGCGGGTGCCGTAATCAATATTCCAGGCATCCTCGAAGAAATCAGGTGTGAAGTCAACGATGAATGAATTAGAAGATACACTGCTCTTAAATCAGAATCGCTTACACTTTGCCTCAAAAAGCATTTTGGGAGAGCGTCGCAGCCAGCAGGATGCAATCGGCGTGGTCGCTCGTGATGAAGAAACGACCCTGTCCATCGTCGCCGATGGCATGGGTGGTTTATCTGGCGGTGAGCTGGCTTCGATGGTCACGCTTAATACTTTTTCTGGTCATTTTATGAATGATCCCATCGATTCCGTGCCACGCTTTCTTTATGAACTAGCTGATGAATGTGATCAGACGATCTATACCTTGCGTGATGAACAGGGAAAGTTACTTAAGGCCGGAACGACTTTAGTGGCCGCTTATGTGCATCAAGATCAGCTTTACTATATCTCAGTAGGTGATAGTCGTCTCTATCTCTATCGGAATCATCAGTTGATCCAGCTGACCAAAGATCATAACTATGCAATGCTTTTAGAAGAAGCCAAAGGAAAGATGAGTCGTGAAGCCTATCAAAATGAGATCAAGAAGGGGGAATTCTTAGTCAGTTATCTAGGGATGGGTGGTCTCAAGTATCTAGAACTGACCAAAGAGCCGATCGTCTTACAGCCACAGGATTATTTACTGTTATGTTCTGATGGACTTTATAAACGTTTAAGTGATGACAAAATCGCCGCCATCCTACGGGATGCACCATTTCTATCAATAGCACGCTGTGTTGATCTGCTTTTAGAGGAAGCGACGGAAGCGTACAATGGACGCCGCCAGGATAATACCAGCGTGATCCTAGCGGGATACTATTAGGAGGGGGAAACTTATGATTTGTGGAAATTGTTTTAAGGAATTTGATGAAGAACTAGGCGTCTGTCCTTATTGTGGACAGGTCGTCAAGAAAAGAGAATCCTATTATCTGCCCGCTGGGACGATCCTCGATGGACACTATATCATCGGTGATGTTCTAGGGACTGGCGGTTTTGGGATCACCTATAAAGCTTTTGATCAGACGCTTGATCTTGTCGTGGCCATAAAGGAGAATTTCCCCACTGCCTTTGTCGCTCGAGATCAGGATCATAGTCATGTTTATTTATATGCGACCGATGCCGCTGAGAAGTATCAGCACATCACCCAGGCTTTCTTAAATGAAGCCCGTTCGATGGCGATGTTAAAAGATTCGAAGAATATCGTTCATGTCTTAAACTTCTTTGAAGAAAATAATACGGCCTACATGGTCATGGAATACTTAGAAGGGGTCACGTTGAATGATGTCTTAAAAAGCTATGTGTCCAGTGGTCAGTATTTCCCCATCGAGACCTCGATTGAAATTACAACGGCGATCTTAGATGCCTTAATGATCGTCCATGAAGCCGGCATCATCCATCGTGATATCAAGCCAAGTAATATCTTTATCTGTCAGGATCAGACGATCAAGCTGATCGACTTTGGGGCGTCTCGTATCAGTAATGAAGATGAAGCCGTCAATCGTACCAAAGTGTTAACGATGAGCTATGCCCCACCTGAACAGCACTCAGAACATTCTCGTCAGGCAGCCTTTACCGATATTTATGCCTTAGGGGCTGTCCTGTATCAGATGCTTACAAACAGAAAGTTATCAACGGCGATCGATCGACTCGCTCATGATGATACGGTCGATCCTCATACCGTGAGAGCGGAAGTGCCGGAACGTTTATCCAATGTCGTGATGCGTGCGATCGCCTTGAAGCCAGAGCTGCGTTTCCAGAGTGCGGCGGAATTTAAGAATGCCCTGATCGGGGACCAGGAGATCCGTACGGTCCAGCAGGAGATCATTGCCAGACGTATGAAACGTTTCGTCATCTCGTTATTAATGGTCTGTATCATTGTCGTCTGTATCTTTGGTGGCTATCTCTTTTATAAACAGTCCACAAAAGTCTTTGATGTCTATAAGACTGATCTCAATGTGGCCGTGCCGATTCCAGAAGGGATGAGCAAGAAGGCCTACAAGAAAGACTTTGCCAACTATATGTTAAAGGACTTTACAAAAGACTATAAACAGGTGAAAGTTCATGTGACCTATATTAAGGAAAAAGACTATCATGCGTACTTGATGAAGACATTAAAGACAAAATCAGCGCCTGATCTTTTTGAGAGTTCCTCTTTATCCAAAGCGGATATGAAATATGTGACAGATCTCGATTATGTCAAGTCGGTCGTCAAAAAGAGCTATAGCTATTATTTCTTAGATGATGAGATCGACAATTATATGCAGAGGATGCCAACGCTCTTTAATATGCCAGTCATCTATGAAAACTATGAAGTCCATGTTGGAGAAGCGACAACCGTCACATCGTTTGATTCCTTAAAGGGTCATTATTTAGTTGATTATCATGATCTTGCCACATATGAACTATCTTTAGATCATTCGGCTAACCTCACACATTTATCATCAAAGAAAAAGAAGATGGTCGATCGTGTCACGCCTTTATATCAAAGCTACAAATATAAGAAGAATAAAGACTCTGCCATCTTTAAGGCCTTTAAGAAGAAAAAGCATCGTTTACAGTACTATTTAACGGATGCCAATCATATTCAGAACATCTCCCCGGAATATCGTTTTTGTAAGATCAGCTCAAAGAAGCTCTATGGCACCTTTGAACATTTCTATTCGATCTCCAAATATGCGAATGATAAAAGAAAACGTGCGGCCTGTCGATTAATGATCAACTTCTTAGGCCCAACCGCCCAGAATTACTTAAGCATTATACAGGGGGAAGCTCTACCGCTTAATAAGGATGTCTTTGATCGTAAGAAACAGTATTTAGCAAGACCTAATGCCAGTGATTTTATCAATCTCAAGGAAAATACGGGATCACTCCATTTCTTAGCCGATTTTGATACGAGCTTACAAGATGCCAATACCAGCTATCAAACAAGCCTCAAGGAGGCTTTATAAAAGGAGATTTTTACGAATCTCCTTTTAAAAATGACAGGAAACCTGCAATTTATAACAAATTCTAAACAAATCTGGCATTTTTGATTATACTGTGACTGTAAAAAGCGAGAGCTGAGAATCGATTAGCCTTTTGAATCGAATTAAGGTACAATAGGCCTAAGGGAAATAAGGGGGAAACAATATGAGAAGATGTCCAAAATGTGGGGCCCTCGTCAGTGACGAAGCAAAGTTTTGTACATACTGCGGGGAACCATTAGATGCAAAAAGTGTAGAGGAATATGATCCTGATCATTTTGACTGGGATGATGAGACCAAGCCTCTCGAAAACGATGAAGAGGATTATGATTTTAATGATGTGTCGGTCTCCAAATGGGATGAACCATCAGAAATGGAGACGACGAAGAAGGAAGTCTCTCCACGTACATTAGAGAAGGTCAGAATTGCCTTATTAATTATTCTGATTGCTTTAGTGGCTGGCTTTGGCGGCTTCTATTTCTATAGTAATCAGAATGTCGTCACGACCAAGACCCATACAACAACGGGTGGCTCTAAGAGCTCAACCCCAGCAACGGTTGGTTCTGATGAGGGAAGCTCATCTTCTAGCACGAACAGTGATACAGATTCAAGCAGTGATACAAGTTCTAGTACTGGCAGTGATACGACTTCTAATAGTGATACAAGCAGTTCAAAAAGTACGAAGCAGGGAACGGATTCGACAAGTGAAGATGAGAGTGGTTATACGAAGTCAACGGCCAGCGACGGATCCACTTATGTCAATGAGGCATTAAAGAAAGATGCCAACGGGGAATATGGCAATGATGATACATCAGACGCAGAAACATACGATGGTGACGTTTTACCAAACAGTTCACGTGATAAATTAAGTGACAGTGATCTTAAAGGCATGTCGAATAGTCAGATCCAGACAGCCATCAACGAGATCTATGCAAGAAATGGCTATAAGTTCACCAAGGTTCCTAGTATGCAGGAAAAGAGCTACTATACGGGTGAGTATTCTGATATGAGCGATGCCGAAGCACGCATGAACAGTACTGAAAAATTCAATGTGGATTATTTAGCATGTTATAAGAAACATCATTAGGAGGGGATTTTATGAAATATTGTCCATACTGTGGGGCGGAAAATAAAGATGAAGCACTTTATTGTGTCAGCTGTGGTCAGCCATTAAAAAGGGAAAGTGCAGCCAGTGATGATCAGACTGCTTATTATGATGATGAAGATTCCTACTTCTCAGAAGAGAAGTGGGATGATACATCCAAGAGTGCCTGGGATGAAAGCTCTTATGTAAAGACTGAGCAGGCTCATGAAGATTCAACGATGAAGAAACTTGAGATCACGAAGATCATCTTATTAGCAGTCTTGATCGTCGTGCTTGTTGGCGGGGGTGTCTTCTTCTATACCAGCACAAAAAGTACGTCTTCTGATACGAAGACGACGGAAACAAAGACAACGGATGATTCTGATGATAGCAGCACCGATAGTGGGGCTGATGTCTCTGATGAAGATACATCTAGTACAACTGACAATAATGATCATTCGACAGATTCTTCGAATGATGCATCGTCAAATGCCAC
>ONFH01000204.1 GCA_900317015.1 uncultured Erysipelotrichaceae bacterium
ATCAAGAACTGGGCTGAGATTATTTATAATCGTAATAATACAATTGATCATTTAAATGGATGCCCATTAGATAGCGATGAAATGGGACAGATTCTTGATCAAATCAGGATTGCTAGAACTCCTAAAGAAATCAATGATATTATAAATGGTCAATACGTTACGATTAAACGTACAAATAAGAATGATAAACTTCATTATGGGAATGAAGTTAGTCTTGAAATCTTTAAACCAGCTGAAATTAGACAGGGACAAACTGTTTATCAAATTGTTAGACAGCCTAGATTTAAAAGAGCTGATAAAGTTAGTCATGATCGTCGTGGAGATTTAATGCTTCTTATTAATGGCATGCCATTATTTCATATTGAATTAAAGAGCAGTAATGTTCCGGTAGAAGAAGCATGTTATCAAATTGAAAAATATGCCAAGGAAAATATATTCACTGGTATCTTTTCATTAATGCAGATCTTTGTTGCATTAAATCCAAAAGAAATGTATTACTTTGCTAATCCTGGACCAGATGGCAAGTTCAATAGAGATTTTTATTTCCATTGGTATGATTTTAATAATGAACCTTATAAAGACTGGAAGGATAACGTCGCTGAATTCTTAAATATTCCATTAGCTCATCAATTTATTGGTTATTACACCGTTCCTGATGATTCTGATGGTGTCCTTAAAGTCTTAAGAAGCTATCAATATTATGCAGTGTCTAAGATCTGTGAACGTGTTTCTAAAAATGATTGGGATGAAGGAAACCAGCGAGGTGGTTATGTTTGGCATACCACTGGTTCAGGCAAGACTATGACATCCTTCAAAGCAGCACAACTAATTGCTTTAAGAGAATTAGCTGATAAAGTTGTGTTCTTAATGGACCGTGTAGAATTAGGTACACAATCTCTACAAGAATATAAGAACTTTGCGGATTGTAGTGATGATGTCCAAGATACTGTCACGACGGTTTCCTTAGTAGATAAACTAGGGGATGATCAAAGTCGTTTAATTGTGTCTTCTATTCAGAAGTTAAGTAATATCAAAGAAGATGAATACGTAAAGTTTAAAAAAGGTGACTTAGATAAGATCAGAAGTAAACGTATTGTATTTATCATTGATGAATGCCATCGCTCTACTTTTGGGGAGATGTTACATACGATCAAAGAAACATTTCCTAATGCCTTATTCTTTGGCTTTACAGGTACACCAATCGTTGATGAGAATAAACGTAATATGAATACCACAACGGATATCTTTGGAGATGAGATCCATCGCTATTCAATTGCTGACGGGATCAGAGATAAAAACGTCTTAGGTTTTGATCCAGAAATGGTCATGGTCTATAAAGATAATGATATTCGTACAAAAGTGGCTTTAGAAAAAGCAAAGGCTGCCAATGTTGAGGAAGCATTGAAGGATGATGCAAAAAGTAAAGTGTATTATCACTATATGTCTTCAGAAGTTCCTATGGCATCCACAAAAGAGAATGGAAAGACGATTACAGGTATTGAAGATCTTCTTCCTAGAAATCAGTATGAAACATCGGAATATCAGGAAGCAGTCGTTGATGACATCTTACAAAACTGGCCGACAAAGAGTCGTAATAATAAATTCCATGCCATCTTCGCAACTTCTAGCATTCCAGAAGCTGTTTCTTACTATCGCTTATTTAGGAAGAAGGCTCCTCATTTCAAAGTAACTGGCCTGTTTGATCCATCGATTGATAATAAAGGCGGAGAAAAAATTTCGGTTAAAGAAGATGGTATCAAAGAAATGCTAATCGATTATAAGAACATGTTTGGAATTGATTATGATATGGCTCATTATGCAGCTTTTAAGAAAGATGTCAGTGCCCGTTTAGCTCATAAAGTCGCTTATAGTCATGTTCCTGTTGATCAACAATTAAATTTACTGATCGTTGTCAATCAGATGTTAACAGGATTTGATTCAAAGTGGGTCAATACGCTCTATTTGGATAAAGTACTTGTCTATGCAAACCTGATTCAGGCATTTTCAAGAACGAATAGATTATTTAATATCAATGAAAAGCCTTTTGGAACAATTCGCTATTATCGTATGCCTCATACGATGAAGCAAAATATTGAAGAAGCAGTTAAAACATATTCTGGGAATCGACCAAGAGGATTGTTTGCTCCTCATCTTGTCGAAAATGTCAAACATGTGAATGAAGCCTTCTTAGAAATTAAGAATATCTTTGCCTCAGAAAAGATTCCTAATATGGAAAAACTACCTGATGATCAGGCAAGCAGAGGTAAGTTTGCAAAAGTGTTTAAGGAATTAAATAATTATCTCCAGTCTGCAAAGATTCAAGGTTTTTCTTTTAATAAGAAAGAATATAATGCAAAACCCGAAGAAATTTCGTATGATGAAAATGGGAATGTCATTAAGACTGTCACTTCGATCATTAACGAAAAGGATTATGATATTCTACTTCAAAGATATAAAGAATTGAGAACGACACCAAGTGGTGAAACGAATAAAGTCGAAGAGATCACTTATGAGATTGATCCTTATCTGACCGAATTGAAGACAGGTGAAATCGATTATCATTATATGAACTCTCGCTTTGAGAAATGGCTCAGATGTTTAAACCAGGATGGCATGTCAAAAGACGAACTAGAAAAGACAAAAGCAGATCTGCATAACTCATTTGCTTTCTTATCTCAGGAAGATCAGAAATATGCTGAATGGTTTATCCATGATGTCGAATCTGGTGATGTAACACTTGAAGAAGGTGTGACCTTCCAGCAGTACATTGCCAGATATGCCGCAAGAAATAAAAATGATAATGTTCATAAGCTTCATTTATATCTAGGGGTAGATGAAGAGAAAGTTTATGATTTGCTGAATAAAAAGATCGATGAGAAAAATATCAATGAATTTGGTCGTTTTGATTCACTCGTGAATACCGTTGATAAAAAGAAAGCCAAAGCTTACTTTGAAGCCATTGATGGAAAACCATTAAAAATGTTTAGAGTCAATGGCTATGTCCAGAAGTATTTAAGTCAATTTATCATCTCTGGCGGTTTTGAAGTAGAGGATCCAAAAACACATTAAAATCCTTCATCAGTACCATTATAGGAGGTTCCTGTAGTGCTCATTGAAACAAAGCGAACAGACTTATTTATCGATTACTATGAACAATGGATCAAAGTTTATAAGGAAGGCGCGGTCCGTGATGTGACGCTTGCGAAATATCAAATGACACATCAGTGGGTCGTTAAGCTTATTCCTAAGATCAAACTTTGTGAGATGACGAGAATTGTCTATCAATCACTGATTAATGACTATGCGAAAACACATGAACGACAGACGACGATGGATTTTCATCATCAGCTGAAAGGAGCGATCCTTGATGCCGTTGATGAAGGGTATATTGACCATGATCCAACTCGTAAGGTCATCATTAAAGGAAAGACCCCTAAGAATAAGAAAATCAAATATTTAAATCAGTTTGAGCTCCATACATTACTTAAAGGATTACAGTTAGGAGAAGAAATCAACTGGGACTGGTTTATTTTGATTGTTTCTAAAACAGGTATGCGTTTTTCCGAAGCGTTAGCATTAACACCCAAGGATTTTGATTTTGCTCACCAGACTCTTTCTATCAATAAGACCTGGAATTATAAAGGTGATGGTGGATTTATTCCCACAAAGAATAAATCTTCTGTTAGAAAAATCCAGATCGACTGGAAAACGGTTATGCAGTTTGCTCAGTTAACAAAAGAAATGGATGAAAATGAACCTATCTTTATTGAAAAGGAAGAAGATGGCAATGGATATAAGCCTGTTTATAATTCTACAGTGAATTCAATCTTAGAAAAGTATTGTAAGAAGCTTGGAATAAATGCAATTAGTATTCATGGTTTACGTCATACTCATGCTTCTATTTTATTATTTGCGGGAGTCTCAATTGGTTCCGTAGCAAGACGTTTAGGGCATGCAAGCATGACGACAACTCAGAAGACATATCTGCATGTTATTCAGGAATTAGAAAATCAGGATGTTGACTTAGTAATGCGTTCACTCGCTAATCTTATTTAATTGAAGAAATCTGATGAAGGTAGAACTGGCTGTGATGGTCAGTTCTTTTCGTCATGCCTAATATTGTAGAACGATGCTAAGAAAATGTTTATAATGTTTACAGAAATCATTGAGGGGGTTGAAACAATGGCCAAAGGAATTTTATATGTGATGACAACAGTTGTGCCAGGATTAATTAAGATTGGGAAAACAGGAACCGGGAATTTTGAGAGTCGAATGAGCATTCTTGAACATAATGGTTACTCTAATGTCGTTGGATTAAAAAGAAAATTTGCGATCGAAGTGGAAGATTATGATGAAAAAGAAAAGCTATTAGATAATATCTTTAGTAAAAGCCGAGTCCCAAACACTGAGCTCTTTGCCTTAGATGTTGGTTTAGTCATTCAGTTATTATCATCTTTTGAAGGACGTCAAGTCTATCCAAAAGAGATTTCTAAAGAAGAGTCCTTTGATCGTGCCACAACAGAGATTGAAAATAATAATATTCTTTTCATTCCTAATGGCGAATATTACTTAAAAAGAAAGCTCAAAGGATTTGGTGTTGTTGAAGGAAAAATGCGTGTAAAAGATGGTAAGATCACATTACTTGCTGGAAGCACCATTGCACCTTCAGATAAGAAAGTGGCAGAGCTTCCTAGAAAAGATCTAAAGATTGGGTCAAATCATCTTTTAAAACAGGATGTCATTTGTAGTTCACCATCAACGGCTGCTCTGATCTGTATTGGTAAGAATACCAATGGCTGGGATACTTGGCGAAATAGCGAAGGAAAGAAGATCGATATTTATCGTACCAGCAACAATTAACTGACTAGACATTCATGTCTAGCCCTTAAATACGGCATTTCTCACTCTGTGTCGTGTTTAAAAAATCACTGATCAACTAAAATGCAAGCAGGAGGTGAGAGAGTGGATTCACAAAAGATAGGATCGTTTTTAAAACAGTTAAGAAATGAGAAGAAACTCACACAGGAAGATCTAGCAGAACAATTAAATGTATCCAGTCGAACAGTCTCTAGATGGGAGACTGGACGTAACTTACCAGATCTAAGCCTGCTTGTAGAACTCGCAGAATTTTATGATATCAGTATTCCAGAAATTATTGATGGTGAAAGGAAGAGTGAGACTATGAATGAAGAAACTAAAGCTACTGCAGTAAAGATGGCGGATTATAGTAAGAAGGAAAAAAATCATCTGACAATGAAAGTCATTGGAATATCATTAATCGTATTTAGCTTATTTGTAATGATTTCCGCTTTGATGGTCTTTCCAGCTGAAAGCAGCTGGGGCAGTATCTATGCGATATTAAGTGGAATCGTCTTATTAATTGGTTTAGCATTATATTTGAAATCTATTTCTATTAAACGTATCTATCGTTTAATGGCGGTGATTGTTTGTGCGGCTTGCTTATTTGGAATCTTTAATGTTTCTGATTATGTTGCAGTCACACAGTTTAATCAGGTACCACGTTTTGCTTATGAAAAAGAATGGTCCTCAAGCCATGAAAATGAAGTGATCTATAAAACATTGTTCTTTAATGCCAAAGCAACACATAATGGATCCAGCCAACAAAAAGTAGAAATCATAAAATAAGAATTGGGGAGTTCACATTGAGGA
>ONFH01000050.1 GCA_900317015.1 uncultured Erysipelotrichaceae bacterium
GATCGAAAAGATAAGCTTTTGCCAATTGTGACACACGTAAATGAGATTTCATGCATAGCGGCGATGATTTTACAAGTTACCGGTGTTTGTGATTATTCTCAAAGCTTTTATTTCTTTATTATCTTAGAATCTGTTTCACTTATTTTAGTCGTCGGTATCATGGGCTATCATACCATGCGCAATCATCACAGCGATGATCGTACGTTCTTTATTTCGACATTGACATTAAGCGTCTTCATGATCTTAGCTATTATTCGTCGACTCACCGGCAGTACATCTGATACCATGTTTGTACAGATGGGCTTCTACCTTTTTGTGGTGATTATGATTATCTTTTTACAGTCATTATGGAAGAATATGATGCATCAGAAAGAAAAGGCTATCGAGCTTGAAAATGAAATGTATCAGTTAGAGAATTCCATTGAAGTTCAGAAGCATCATAATGAATTATTAATTGCACATGCGGAAGAAGTAAGAGAACAGCGTCATGATTTACGTCATCATTTAGTCTCTTTAGGACAAATGGTGGATCAAAAGAATTATGATGGCATCAAAAAATATGTCGAAGATATGACAAATGCAATGCCTGTCAATAACACAGTGACATATTGTGATAACCAGATCATCAATGCTTTATTATCATACTATGTGGAAAAAGGGCACAAGAGTCATATTGAGATGGATATCTTAACGCAGATCCCCGCCCATAATCCTCATATATCAGATAATAACTTGTCCGTTATTGTCGGAAATATGGTGGAAAATGCGATCGAAGCCTGCAATAAACAGGAATCGGGAAAAAAGAAGATTGTTTTACGTGCTAAAGCACAGGGCAATATGTTGATCTTTACGATGGACAATACCTTTAACGGTCAGATCCGTAAACGTGATGGTCATTTTGTTTCCAGCAAAGTGGCAGATGGTTCACGTATGGGCACGGGCTTACGTTCAGTAGAATCAATTGCTCAGAAGTATCATGGTGAAGCAGAATTCCATAGTGAGGGAAACATCTTCAAGTCTTCTGTCTATCTCGAAATGTAAATGAAAATAAAAAAGGCATGAACTTAAGCAGAAGCTTAAAATGTTCATGTCTTCTTTTTGCCTTTTTTTAATATATTATCATGAATTTTGAGGGTTGAATTTATTCTGTAATGCCCTTTTATTTTTGCGCGCTCTCATGCTTAAGATGCGTTATAAGGTCATTGTTAGATGAGATCGTAAAGATTTCTTTTTTAAAAACGAGTTTAGAAGACACTTTCTTAAGCAGCGTCGGATCAACTTCTTTCTTGCTGATGAGAACGAAGTCATCATCTAAGATATAGAATATCCCTTGATGAGGAAGATCATGATAGAAGTTGAGAGAGGCTTCCTTGAGCTCTTCATCAAAGACATCTTTCCCATAAGTATTAAGAACGCTTTCTTTATTCGTCAGGGTATAAAGGGTGACGTTTTTATCTTTGTAATGATGATGTTCTAGATAATCTCTATTATAGAAGTTTGTCACAGGATCTTTATCCGCATTCAGTTCTCCCATGTGCTTAAGCTGTATATACATAGCTATTGAACCAAAAGCCCAAACGACAGGGTATTGAGGAAGCACGGCCTGGATGGCCATACCGAGGATAATAGGTAAAGCGATCAGGAATTTCGCTTTAAAATCAATATTGGCCATCCTCTGATAGAGATCCATATAAAAGACCAGCACCCAGATGACATAGACAAGAAATAACGATATAAAAAGGTTAAAGCCATTCAATCGCTCATAAACAAGAGCACTGTTGATTTCAAATAAGAAGGGGGTAAAGATGTTGGCAATCAGTAATACGATCCCCGTGATCGTTGAGACTCCTGGTAGTGCCAGCGAATCAAAGTCATATTTATGATCATAGTACATTGATAAGAGCATCGTCCAGACCATCCCGATCACCAGATCTCCTAAATAAAGGATTGTGTTAACAATCAGCAGAAAATGTTTATTGAAAGATCCCAGAAACGAAAAGCCTTCATTCGAAAATGGGGCAATGAGACAACAGATCAGATCACTGCCGAGAAAGACATAAAAAAGCAGGCGTTCATGTTCGTTTCTTGTAAGCTTGGGTACCCGAAAAAATAGTGTGATCAGAAGCACTATGGCTAAGATATTGATGATGATATTTAATGTAAGGGCCTTCATATTTGTATACCTCCTATTGGGCATTTTATAGGAAAAAATTTTTGTGTCAAGTTACTAAAAATACAAAGAAAAGAAAAAACATCCACCAATGTGGATGTTAGTCGGTCGTTTCGATCGGAGCGACAGGACGTTTCATTTCCTTTGAAGAAACAAAGACGATAAAGCTGACGATTAAGCCAAAATAGAAGGAGAAGAAACGCCAGAGCATCATCGAACTTGAGGCATTAACTTGTCCTAGAAAGGCAAAGAGCACCATATACATTCCTTCAGATCCGCCTGAGGCACCAGGGATCGGTAAGAAGGTATTGATCAAGTTAATGATGGCTGCTAGCGACATAAAGTTTAAAAACTGGGCGATTGTAACGTGAATATGCAGTGCCTTACAGGCAAAAAATGGGGTGGAATACATAATCGAAAGCTTGATGAGGTTGCCTAAACAAGCTTTGAAAAATAACTTTTTATTCTTTTCTAAGTTTGCAAGTTCTCTTCGAAAGCTGGTTAAATAGTCTTCAACTTTATAAATTGTCGCTTCCTTGTTTTTAACAATATGGATCTTGCTTAAAAAGGTGACAACATATTTTGTGATGAAATGGTGAACTTTCTCACTTTTGGCGGCTAAAAGCAGAGCGCTGGTTACTGCAAAGTTGATCGCAAAGCCAAGAAAGGCCATGAAAGCCACATGGGCACCTTCGTGCATAAAATAAGGGGCCTGAATAAGCATGATGATGGCTGTGAGGACGATCATCACCGCCTGATACGAAATAAAGCACATAAGTAAGATGCTTGTCGACGTGGTGGGGTCGATGCCCTGATGATTAAATAAATAGACCTGAGCAAACTGACCACCGCTTGAAGATGGGGTGATGTCACTAAAAAGTGTTCCTACCAGGCCATTGATGAAGCCTTGTTTAATTGTATAGTCTTTTTTATACCGACGGGCAAACATAGCTGTAATGATGCCATCGGTGACATAATAACCCATCATGATGGCCGCTAGAAAAATCATCCAGCGGATGTCAGCGTGCATGATGGTCTTATAGACATGCTTGACCTCTTTACCGACAGAAAAATAGAGGGAGAGGCCGCCAATTACGACAATGATTAAGATGTCTATGATATAGCTCTTTTTACTCGTCATAATAAATTCCTCCATCAACTATGATAACAAGCTTTTATGAACGGTAAAAGAATTTTAATTATTTTCAAAGTAAACTGTGCAAATGAAAAAAAGCTGTCTTTTTAGGAAACAGCTTTAATCATGTAAAGTCACGATCATGACTTCATTTTTGGCAAAGAATTTATAAGGCGTCTTGGGATTTGGTGAGACTCCATTCGAGATCATCAAATGAGAAGACTTTACAGTATAAGAGCCATTGATGTACTTCTGTGCATGGCTTCTTTTAATCAGCCCACCGACAAATGGGAAGACGACACTGCCTCCTTCAGAATGTCCTGATAACTGCAGGTTACATGAACCAGCAGTATTGATGAACGTATCAGGATAATGGGTGAAGACAAGACTGAACGTATTATTCTTCACGATCGAAGGTTTCGGATCAGTTGACAAACCATAAAGGTTGATCGTTGAATCATTGTAGTAGAGCGGACGCTCTTCATTATCAAGCACTTCAAAACCTGATCCTTCTAAAAGGGTCGTTGTCTGTTTCGTCGAAGCATCTTCATCTCCTAACACCGCAAACTTACCATAATCCGCATGGATGCTAGAAAGGATCGATGTGACTTTGGCAGATTTAAAGGCTTTTGAATAGTAGAGGTCGCCGCCAAAGAGTGCGAGATCAAAATGATGCGTATTCAGATCTTTGATGATTTTCGCAAAGCGGGTGATATCATCATTCGTCTCTAGATGGACATCGCTGATGAAAGCGACTTTGAAGCCATCATAGCGACGAGGCAGTTTCGTACTCGTATAACTGTAGCTTTTGATCGTATATTCATTTTTTGATAGGACAAAGACATGGACGAGCGTGAGGGCCAGACATAGGGCAATAATTCCGGCAAATAACACGTAGACACGTTTACGTAAGCGTAGTTTTTTAGCCATTTTACACTTTCTTATTCATGATGACCGGAATGATCATCGGATGTCTATGCGTCTGCTGGTAAAAATATGTCTCTAATGTATGACGAATGGTATTTTTAATTTCACTAAATGTAGTTTTGCCCTTAAGCTGCTTTGTTAAAGCATTCTTCACCAGGTTTTCTCCTTCACGGATGAGGGCCTGGGAATCCTTCATATAAACGAAGCCACGAGACATGATGACCGGCTTATTTAATAATGTGCCAGCATGAGAATCCATTGAGATCAGCACCGCGACCATGCCATCTTCCGATAAGATCTGACGATCGTGGAGGACGGCTGTTGAAAGACCAGAAAGGTCATTGCCGTCGACATAGATATCATCGGCATGGACACGTGGTCCCACACGGACTTCGTGATTGTTCAATAATAAACTATCCCCATTACTTAAGATAAAGCTGTGATCCTTTTTCCCGCCGACTTCTTCATAAAGCTTTTTATGAATGACGAGCATACGATATTCCCCATGGATCGGGAAGAACCATTTTGGCTTTGTCAATAAGAACATCAGCTTCATTTCTTCCTGGGAAGCATGGCCAGATGTATGCAGGTTTGAGATCGAAGAGTTCTCTAAGACTGTCGCCCCGGCACGATATAACTTATTGATGACATTATTGACTGACGAAAGGTTGCCAGGAATTGGATTTGACGAGAAGATGACCGTGTCACCAGGTTTAATGCGGACCTGACGATGCGTGCCATTCGCAATACGGCTTAAGGCAGCTAATGCTTCACCCTGGGAGCCGGTACATAAGATCAAGATCTCATCATCAGGAATATGCTTGGCTTCTTCATTGCTAATGAAGAAACGGTCTGGAGCCTTGATATAGCCAAGTTTTCTGGCAATGGTAATGTTGTTGGCCATCGAACGACCATAAATTAAGATCTTACGGTTGAAACGGACCGCAGCATCGATGATCTGACCAACACGTTCAACGTTGGAAGCAAATGTAGCGACGATGATACGATGTTCTGCTTTACGGAATTCTTCCTGGACCTGGGAAGCCACTTTCTTCTCGGAGATCGAGAAGGTTGGCACTTCGGCATTTGTGGAATCAGCCATTAACAGATCGATTCCTGTTTCTCCTAAGAATGAGATCATCTGGTAATCAGCGGGACGATTGACTGGTGATAAATCGAACTTAAAGTCACCGGTCTCGACGATACGGCCATTTGGCGTATTGACGATGATCCCCATCGATTCAGGAATAGAGTGGTTCGTATTAAAGAAACCAATATTGAAATATTTTGTGCGCACCTGTGAAGTATGATCGACCTGGACAAAGTGTGTGGCATTGGTCAAACGATATTCATCAAGTTTACGCTTGATCATCGCACACGCTAATGGAGACGCATAGATCACGGGAATCGGTACGATCTGTAATAAGAAGGGAATCCCTCCGATATGGTCTTCATGACCATGGGTAATGAAGAGCCCTTTGATTTTCTTACTGTTTTGTTTGAGATATGTATAATCCGGAATGACATAATCAACGCCGGGCAGACTTTCTGAGGCAAATTTGACGCCGGCATCAATAATGATGATCTCATCATCATGTTCGATACAATAGGTATTCTTACCAATTTCATTGAGACCGCCTAAAGCAAAGATCTTCGTATCGATCGATTTGTTTTTGGCGTTTTTTGTATTATTTTTAGAATGAAAGTGCGTTCTTCTTTTTCTATTATTATTTTTTGGATGAGTCTGCACTTTACTATTCTTTTTCGTACTCATGACGTTTTCTCACCCTTTCTTTATTATTATTTTTTGTGAAGATGTACAATCTCTATTAAATTCTAATATAAAAGGGGTCATACTTCAAATAAAATTACATGACGTTTGAACATCAAGGCATAAGAAAAGGAACTGATGATCAGTTCCTCTTAGTAGATATATTTTTTAGCAGCTGCTAAGGCGAGTGAGCCCGGACCGATATGGCAGGCGATGGAAAGTGATAATTCATCATTCCATAAGACTTTTTGACCGAAGGCTTCTTCGACTTCCTTGACATAGTCATCGGCGATTTCTGGATCATGAGAGTAAGATACATAAAGATCGAACTGTTCCCAGCCACGATCGGCGATGTCTTTCTTGACTGCATCGATCATGATCTTGCGGGCCTTCTTCATTGTACGGGCCGTTTCAAATTTATCCAGCTTTTCACCCTGGATCGTTAAGATCGGCTTGATCTTTAATAAAGAACCAAGGGCAGCGGCGGCTGGAGTGACACGTCCGCCACGTTTTAAATACGTTAATGTAGGGACCGTGATATAGATCGTTGCATCCATCTTACGTGCTAATAAGAGATCACAAATCTCTTCTGGTGTTTTACCATCTTTTGCTAAAGCGATGGCATCACAGATGTTCTGTTTTAACGTCACAGAAATACGCTGGGTATCTAAAACAAAGACTTTACCGGCAAATTCATCTTCATCGGCTAACATTTTGGCGCTAGCACAGCTGCCGGAAAGTCCTGAACTCATTGGGATATAAATGATCGCATCATGGCTTTCTAAGCATTCTTTCCAGGCTTTAGAAAGATCACCTAGGGCTGGCTGTGATGTTAAGATCTGGGTATTTGGCTCATCGATCAGATCATAGAACTGAGGTTTTGTTAAATTGATATCTTCAAAGTAGAGCTGCTGATTTATTGTAAATGGCATTGGGATGACATAGCATCCAATTTTCTTCGCTTCTTCTGGCGTGATTCCAGAATTGCTGTCAGTCATTATGGCAATATTCATTTCATTTTCCTCCTCGAACACTCATTATTTTATCGTATTATCGCCAGAAATCAACATATTTTCAAACCGTAATCAAATGATTACTTGTTTTGAGATGGACAATCGATATAATAGCCTTACAAGGAGGAGACCATGTCAAAAACATTTAATTTTTCAGATCAAATATTAGAAAAGCTCGTCAGTAATCTTTCCCATCTTGGCGAAGCTTTGTTAGTTTTGGCCATTGGCCTATTGATTGCCAAGATGGCCTCGAAGGTGATCATGAAGTTTATTGAGAAGTCCAACTATGATGAGATCATCTTAAATTTCATCCATACCTGCATGAAGACTGTCTTCTATATTATTGTCGTTATGATGGCCTTATCACAGCTAGGCGTCAATATCAGTTCCTTATTAGCGGTCTTCACAACGATTTCGGCAGCCTTTGCCTTAGCTTTAAAGGATACTTTAGCGGAGATCGTCGATGGGATGAAGATCATGTTTTCACGACCATTTCAGAAAGGCGATATTATTGAAGTGGATGGGGTGACAGGTAAGATCCAGGAGATCTCATTACTTTATACCTTCTTACTGACCTTAGATAATAAACGCATCATCATTCCCAACTCTACGATGGCTTCTAGTCGTCTGATCAACTATTCCTCTGAAGACTTTAGAAGAGTGGATCTGACGATTGATGTGGATTATGAAAGTGATGTCGATCAGGTGAAAAAGCTCATCTATAATGTGGTGATGAGTGATCCGTTATGTGCTAAAGAGATGGAACCGTTGATCGTGTTAAGCGAATATAAGGATAGCGCGATTACCTTTACGTTAAGGGCGTGGACAAAAACGGAATATTATGAGGAATTCAAATTTAACATTTTAGAAAAGATTAAGAAAAAGTTTGATGAAGAAGGCGTTAATATTCCGTATCCACAGCTGGATATTCATATCAAAAATCATTTGGACGCATAGTTTTTAAATTTTCAAAATCTCTAAATTTTATTCGTTGAACAGAATATATTTTTGACAAACGGCATCTTAAAAAATGCCGTTTTTATCATATAAAATTAACCATTAATTATCAATTCAATAAATAATTATCATCTATTTCGAAATGATATGCAAGCGCTTATAAAAGTTGTAAAATCCAAAAAATTCATAAAAAATTAAGAAATAAAACAAAGTTCTTGAAAGATTAATTTGACTTAATACAAATTTAAGAGTATATTTAAGTCATGGTTTCAAAACACCACATAACAATCATAATGGAGGGGATATATTTATGATGAATAATGCTAAAAAAGTCGGCATCCTTGCATTGAGTGCCGCCATGTTAGCTGGATGCGGTGGATCAAGCAGTAACAGTAAATCCACTACATTCCGTTTTGCCAGTGACACAGATATCTTATCAATGGATACTGATGTTGCTACTGATGGGACATCGTTTGATGCCATCCATGCTATTACTGATGGTTTGGAAATTTTCGATGCCAAAGGTAATACTGCTGCCGGAATCGCTAAGTCTTACGATGTCAACAAAAAGAAGACTGTTTACACTTTCCACTTAAGAGATGCGAACTGGGTCGATTATAATGGAAAGAAGTATGCGAAGGTTACAGCCAATGACTTCGTATATGGCTGGCAGAGAATCTTGAAGAATGCCGGTGAATATGCTTACATGATGGGCTCTCAGGGTGCCAACATCAAGAATGCTGATAAGTTGATGGAACTTGGGACTAAGGCCACTCAGAAGCAGTTGAACACATTAGGTGTTAAGGCTAAAGATGACAAGACACTTGTAGTTACATTAGCCTCACCAGTACCATTCTTTATTGACTTATTAACATTCCCATGCTACTATCCTGTTAACCAGAAATTCGTTGAATCTAAGGGTAAAGAATACGCTTCAAGCTATAAGGATTTACTTTCTAACAGCGCATTCATTATGACAGGCTGGACAAAGGGTAAGTCAGCTACATTCGTAAAGAATAAATCTTATTGGGATGCTTCAAAGGTTAAACTTCAGTCAATGAAGTGGCAGCTTGGTTTGGATGCCAAGAGTGCAGCAGCTTCATTCGATGCTGGTAACCTTGACTATGCTCCTTTAACTTCTGCAATCGTTGATAAGTATAAGAAGAGCAAATCTTACTACACTTACACTGATGGTTTCTTACATTATCTTGATATGAATATCAACCACTATGGTAAGAACACGAAATCAAGTCCAACAGTTCAGAAAGCCTTAAAGAATAAGAATATCCGTAAAGCATTATCACTGGCCATCAACCGTCAGGAACTTTGCACTAAGATCTTAAAAGATGGTTCAACAGAATCTAATGGTTTCGTCCCTAAGGGATTATGTAAATCTCCTAAAGGGGTCGATTATCGTGCTGATGTGAAAGAAGATTATACTTCATATAATCTTAAGGAAGCTCAGAAGGCCTTCGATAAAGGTATGAAAGAAATCGGCGCTAAGTCACTTACACTTTCTGTCCTTTATGGTACTGATGAAATTTCAATGAAAGATGTTGCTGTTTATGTACAGTCTTGCTGGTCTAAGTTAAAAGGCTTAAAGCTTAACATGGTCGCTACTGTTAAACAGGACCGTGTTAATAACCGTGAACCTAAGGGTGACTTCGAAATCAGTGTAACTCGTTGGGGTCCTGACTATGCTGATCCTACAACATACTTGAACTTATGTATGACTGGTAACGCTCAGAACCGTGGCCAGTGGAGCAATAAGAAGTATGATGCAATCATGGCTAAAGTACAGACTGAATCTAACCTTCAGAAACGTTGGGATCTTATGAAGAAAGCTGAAAAGATTGCTATGGAAGATTACGCTAAGATTCCTCTATTCGATAAGGGTGGCGCAGCATTAAAGAATACAAAAGTCAAAGGTCTTGTTCATAAATCTGCAGGTGTACCTTATACATTTGAATGGATCACTATGGACTAAGAGCGAACTTAGTTACTTGAACGCAAATAAGTAAGTCGAAACACATTATAGTACTACTATAATGTGTTTCTTATTTATATACGACTTATATTAAAATTACCAGAAATTGGAAAGGAAGGAAGTCTATGGACAAATCCATGCTGAAGTATATCGGCAAGCGTTTACTGATCTCGTTAGTGACCTTGTTTGTTATACTGACAGTCTTGTTCTTGATGACAAGACTTATGCCAGGTTCTCCATTTAACTCAGAGAAGTTATCCAAAGCACAGTTAGCCGTCGTGGAAGCTAAGTATGGTTTGGATAAACCTGTCTTCGTGCAGTATCTGACTTACTTGAAGAACATGATCACAGGAGACTTTGGTGTTTCCTATGTACTGTACAAAGATCAGAACGTTTCATCCTTGGTCTTTGATGCAGCAAAGATTTCATTTGCCTATGGTATTTGTGCAACAGCTTTAGGTACTGTTGTCGGAATGCTTTTAGGTGTTATTGCAGCATTGAATCGTAATACGATCTGGGATACTATTGCCACGATCATCTCAGTTCTTGGTGTTTCTATTCCATCATTCGTATTCGCCTTATTAATGCTGATGCTGTTTGGGGTTAAATTAAGAGTATTACCTACGATGTATGATGAAATGGACCCGGTTTATTCGTCTATTTTACCAGTCATCGCCTTAAACTTAAGTGTCGTTGCCAACGTCGCTCGTTTCACCCGTACAGAAATGATCTCTGTATTAGGCAGTGAATACATGACATTAGCAGAAGCCAAAGGTCTAGATCGTAGAACTTTGATCTTTAGACATGCTTTACGTAATGCCTTGATCCCAGTTATTACTGTCTTAGGTCCGATCCTCGTTAACTTAATGACTGGTACATTAGTTGTTGAACAGATCTGTTCTGTACCAGGGTTAGGTAAACTTTTGATCAACTCTATTCGTTCAAATGACTACAACATCATCATGGCATGTTCATTCTTATATGCGTTCATGTATATCATTATGATGTTAATTATCGATATTTCTTACGGTCTGATCGACCCAAGAATTCGTATTGGGAAGGGGGACTAATCGATGGATGAATTAAAAGACATTAAGTTTGAACCTGATGATTTTGAACTCATTGGGGATAAACAGAATATCATGATCGATGAAGTTGAACCTGCGAGACCTTTATGGAAAGACGTTCTTGGTCGATTCATGGAAAACAAAGGTGCCTTAATTGGTATCATCTTGATCATCATTATCACTTTATTAGCTATCTTTGCACCAATCTTCTCTAAATTTACATATGATGGTGTAGATACGGCTGCGACAAACATTGCACCTAATGCAACACATTGGTTTGGAACTGATGCTTTCGGTCGTGACTTATGGGCTCGTCTTTGGACTGGTACTCGTATTTCATTGATCATCGCCATCGTTGCCGTTATCATCGATATCGTTGTCGGGATGACCTATGGTCTAATCTCTGGTTATTTCGGAGGTTTAGTCGATGTTATCCTTCAGCGTATTCAGGAAATCATCAACTCAATTCCTACATTAGTTGTATTAACGATCTTATTAACAGTTATGAAGCCATCTTTAACGACAGTCATCATTGCCTTGATCTTTACTGAATGGATCCCAATGTCACGTATTACCCGTGCTCAGGTCTTAAAAGTTAAGGAAGATGAATTCGTATTAGCTTCACGTACTTTAGGGGCAAGCAATTTCTTTATCATCTTTAGAGAAATCTTACCTAACATCTTTGGTCAGTTGATCATCATGTCTATGATGACCATTCCAAATGCCATCTTCTATGAAGCATACTTAGCTTTCGTAGGGTTAGGTTTAACGGTACCTAGAGCTTCCCTTGGTACATTAATTAACGATGGGTTCGAGAACTTCCTCGTATATCCTTACCAGATGTTGATTCCATCACTTGTTTTAGCAATCTTGATGTTATCATTCAACTTATTTGGTGATGGTTTACGTGATGCCTTAGACCCAACGATGAAGGAGATGTAATTATGGAAAGACAGAAAATTCTCGAAATCAATGATTTAAATATCTCTTTCAAAACTGAAGGAAAGAAATTAAAAGCCATCCGTGGCGTGAACTTCGACTTATACAAAGGGGAAACGATTGCCATCGTTGGTGAATCAGGCTCTGGTAAATCCGTTACGACTAAGGCCATCATGGGTATCTTAGCTAAGAACGGAACGATCGATTCAGGTGAAATTATGTACACTTGGAACGATGAAAAGACTGGTGAACCACATACTGTAGATATTACAAAATTAACTGAAAAACAGATTCAGAGTGAGATCCGTGGTCGTAAGATCGCCATGGTCTTCCAGGATCCAATGACATCTCTTGACCCAACCATGACGATTGGAAAACAGATCATGGAACCTATGATCTATCACTATCACACACCTAAGGAAGAAGCTTGGAAAAAGGCTGTTCAGCTATTAGACGAAGTCGGGATCGTTGATCCTGAAGCACGTATGAAAGAATATCCACATCAGTTATCTGGTGGGATGAGACAGCGTGTCGTCATTGCCATTGCCTTATCTTGTGATCCTTATGTATTGATCTGCGATGAACCAACAACAGCCTTGGACGTTACGATCCAGGCAAAGATCCTTGAATTAATTCAGGATATCCAGAAGCGTAAAGGTATCTCTGTTATCTATATCACACATGACTTAGGCGTTGTCGCTAAGGTTGCCGACTTCGTTAACGTTATGTATGCCGGCAAGATCATTGAAAAAGGCACGATCGATGAGATCTTCTATGATCCAAGACATCCTTATACTTGGGGTCTTCTTTCGGCCATGCCTGATCTTGATACTGATGATGATGAACTTTATACAATTCCAGGTTCACCACCAAACTTAACACACGAAGTACAGGGCGATGCGTTCGCACCACGTAATGCGTATGCCTTAAATATCGATAAACGATTAGAACCTCCAATGTTTAGCGTACCTGGTTCTAAGACGCATAAGGTCGCAAGCTGGTTAATGCATCCTAATGCACCTAAGATCGATATGCCTGCTTCACTTCGTAAACGTATTGATAAGATGAAAAAGGAAGGTGCTGCTCATGAATAAGGGAGACACTATTCTTGAAGTCAAAAACTTAAAACAGTATTTTAAAGTTTCTCGTAAATTAACTGTTAAAGCAGTTGATGATATCTCATTTTCAATCAAAGCAGGCGAAACGTATGGTCTAGTAGGTGAATCAGGTTCTGGTAAATCTACAACAGGTCGTTCTATCATTCGTTTGTATGAACCAACAGCTGGTCAGATCATCTTTGAAGGAAAAGATATCTCTGGTGATATGAGCAAGGAAGCCTTAAGTACATTACGTACAAAAATGGCCATGATCTTCCAGGATCCAATGGCCTGCTTGAACCCACGTAAGAAAGTTTTAGATATCGTGGCTCAGGGCTTAGATATCCATCATGCTTATTCATCAACGGAAGAACGTAATGAAAAAGTTTATAAGATGCTAGAAATGGTCGGCTTATCAAGAGAACATGCCAACCGTTATCCACATCAGTTCTCTGGTGGTCAGCGTCAGCGTATCGGGATCGCCCGTGCCTTGATCATGCAGCCAGATCTGATCATTGCCGATGAAGCCATCTCTGCCCTTGATGTATCGATTCAGGCGCAGGTCGTTAACTTAATGAAGAGAATGCAGAAGGAAACAGGCGCTGCTTACTTATTCATCGCCCATGACCTTTCAATGGTCAAGTACTTCTCTGACCGTATCGGTGTCCTTCATTTAGGTCATATGGTGGAAACTGGAACTGCAGAAGAAATCTTCTCTAATCCATTACATCCATATACAAAGTCACTTTTATCAGCAATCCCACATCCTAACCCAAGAGTTGAAAAGACACGTAAGTCATTCACTTACGACTATAAGACTTCCGGATTGGATTATACAAAGGGGACTCAGCATCATGTCGATGGTTCTCATTACGTACTATGTACTGATGAAGAATTTGAAACATTCAAGAAGAATGCTGGTAAACCATACTAGAAGTTGAAACGCTATGTCGCAAGCGACATGGCGTTTTTTCAATTATGACATTTAAACGTCCAATTATGACATATTTCTCTTTCATTGGTCCTTTAAGGATATACTGATGTTGTCAAGTGATAGGGATCACGGAAGGAGAAATGAAATATGAAATATTGTACAAATTGTGGAAAACAAATTGATGAAAACGTAAAGTTCTGTCCTTATTGTGGGAAGAAGGTCAAAGAACCCGCTTTTGAGGCAAGTGTTGAGGATGATGCACCAAAGGGGAATCAGCCTATTCAAACAGCTTCTTTAAGTGAAAATGCTTATGTGAAGCAGGCTGAAAGCTATGTGAAGAATTGGGCTAAGCCAAAGATCTTATCGATGGCTGCCATGATCTATGGCGCAGTCGTTGCGATTTTTGCAATCATCTTAGCA
>ONFH01000085.1 GCA_900317015.1 uncultured Erysipelotrichaceae bacterium
AAGCGACCGTTGTCGTCTTACGCTACATGGCGTGGCAGAGATACCACTTCCATTGGGCGAAGCACAATGGGAGTGGAGAATTCATCCCCATTTACGTCATGGCTTTGGTTTAGGCACCGTTACTGTGGCCGATGGCTGGATCAATGAAGCCGTTGCTTTCTGGGAAAAACAAAGCAAGTAAGTCATTTGGCTTAAGAGAAACGCTCTGTTATAATGATGGACAGGAGGTGAAGGCCGTGAAAATTGCCTTAGCACAAATGTCCATGTCGATCGACAAAGCGGACAATTATAAAAAAACATTAACGCTGATGGAAGAAGCACATGAGAAAGGGGCAGACTTGATCGTCTTTCCGGAGATCCAGCTGTCACCATTTTTCCCACAGTATGAAAAAAGAAATGTCGATGCCTATGTTGATTCTATTGATGATGCATACGTTCGTGGCATTCAGCAAGCCTGTCGAAAATATGGGCTTTATGCATCGCCTAATGTTTATATGGAAGAAAATGGTCATCGCTATGATATGAGTCTGCTTATTGATGATCAGGGAACGATTTTAGGCAAGCAGAAGATGGTCCACATTGCTCAGGCCAAGCAGTTCTGTGAGCAGGATTACTACACACCTTCCGAAGAAGGATTTCAGGTGTATGAAACAAAGTTTGGAAAGATTGGCATCGTGATCTGCTTTGACCGTCATTATCCTGAAAGTATTCGTACGTCAGCCTTAAAGGGCGCTGATCTGATCTTAGTCCCAACGGCTAATGTGAAAGAGGAACCAGGTGAGATGTTTATCTGGGAGATCAAAGTACAGGCGTTCCAGAGCAGTGTCTTCGTTGCTATGTGTAACCGTGTCGGAAAAGAAGATCAGATGGATTTCAGCGGAGAATCACTGATCGTATCACCAAATGGTGAAACGATTGCTTTAACAAATGATCAGGAAGGACTTTTGATGGCTGATTTAGATCTGACAAAGGCAAAAGAAATTCGTGATCAAAAACCATATACAAGCTTAAGAAGAACAGAATTTTACAAGTAGCACCACATTTTGTGGTGTTTTCTTTTTATTTCACAGATTGGCACCACAAAGCCCTTTTTTCTTGGTAAAATGTAAACAAAAGACGAGGAGGGATTGTATGATACTATACTCAACGTTATTACCAATTAAACATTTAACAAAAGAAGCGATGGTGGAGCTTGTCATCAGGTGGAATCAGACCAGTCCTTATAATGAGAACGTGATCGATGACCTCTCATGGCAAGGAGATTTTAATGCCACTTATATCCAGGAAGATAAGCGCATTGCCCTTAAGTTCCTCGATTACCCCGCTCATCACATATTTGGCGTCCGTTTTAAAAAGACCGATCAGACCGGTGCCATCTGGCATACTGATTTTGTCATGAACTTTGAAGAAATGAAGATGTCCGTGACCTTAAATCGTACATATAGTAAGGATTCCTTAATGGAGATCACGAGCTTTGCGGTCCCTTACTTTGTCAAGATGTTGATGGAGGAAGGGTATGTCGAAGATGACCATGGTTTACCTTATGTCGATACGCCCATTACGATTCATGAAAGTGAGATCAATAAACTTGCCGACCTAATGAATCGTCAGACGATCTATGATCATCCCGTCGTGTATGTCTCACGCACGATCAAAGATCGTCCATCGGTCAATGTCGAATGGCTCGCTAGAAATCTCAAAGGCGCTGCTCATGTGCTGGTGCAGTCAAGTAATGTCTATAATGAAGAGATCCGCTACTTGACCCATGATCAGAACGAATACTTTGGCAGTATTGGCGTCTATTTTCCAAAATCTATTCGTAAAGTTGTCGTCAAAAATAATGGGACGAGTGCGATGATGATGGAAAAGATCCTCAAAGCGGTCATGCATTATCAAAATACTCAGCAGATGCCAAGCCTCTATACCTGGTTTGGTTTACAGAATGCCGTGCTGGAAGATCAATTATCTTTGACCGCGCAGGAAGTCAAAGAGGCAAGGGCAGAAACCGAAGAATATGCCAATATCTTTGATGAAGATAACCGCAAGCTCTCAAGTGAAAATAAACAGCTAAGAGCGCAGATCGATAAATTAGAAGCCCGTTTACATGAGATCAGTGAAGCCTATGAATCCAAGAAACTAGAAAATCAGGAACTCATTGCGGCGATGAATGACGTTGACGCCTCACCGCTTTTACATTATGGCAATGAACGAGAATTTTATAATGGTGAGATCCGTGAGATCGTCTTAGATGCCATCGATGAAGTGATGCAAAAGACCGATGAAAGAGCGCGTCGTCATGATATTTATCAAGATATCATTGATCATAATCATTATGAAAAACAGGCCATCAAGAAACAGAATCAAGTCAAAGAATGCTTTAAGAATTATAAAAAGATGACACCGGATATCCGTCGGACCTTAAAGGACCTCGGCTTTGAACTCGGCGAGGATGGGAAGCATTATCGTCTTATCTACTATGGTGATGAACGCTATGCCACGTCGATCTCTAAAACGGGATCAGATCATCGTGAAGGCAAGAATATTGCCTCGGTGCTCAAGAAGATGATGTTGTAAGGAGAGAAAAATGCGTAAAAGAACAATTGATATGACGCATGGTCCACTGGCTTCTTCACTATTCTACTTTGCTTTACCGATCGTCATCACCGGCATCTTGCAGCAGCTCTTTAATACGGCTGATGTGGCCGTCGTCGGGTCCTTTGTCGGCGATGCCGCCATGGCTGGTGTTGGGACGTGTTCACCGATCGTCGGCATCATCGTCTCGCTTTTTGAAGGTACAGCCTTAGGGGCGACGGTCGTCATCTCAACAGCAATCGGTCAGAAAAATACAGAGAAGATCCATAAAGGGGTTCATACATCCATTGTTTTATCGCTGATCTTAGGTGTGATCGTCAGTCTTGTTCTAGAAGGACTAACGGTGACATTACTAAAAGCGATGAATGTGCCAGCCCATGTCTTTCCTTTGGCCAAGCTTTATTTGCGTATTTATTGTGCTGGACTGGTAATTATTAATCTTTACAATTTTGAAGTGGCCATCTTAAGAAGTGCCGGGCATAGTAAAGAGCCGCTTTATGCATTGATCCTTTCGGGCATCATCAATGTGATCTTGAATCTGTTTTTCGTCATCGTCGTGAAGATGAGCGTCGCTGGTGTCGCTTTAGCAACTTTTATTTCTAATGGTGTCAGTGCTTATTTACTTTGGCGCATCTTAACATCCCTTGATGAAGAAATTCGTGTGATCCCATCGCAGATCAAAATGGATGGACATCTTTTAAAAGAAATCCTGATCGTAGGAGCACCTGCTGGCTTACAGGGCATGCTTTTTGATATTGCCAACATGATCATCCAGGGGGCTATGAATACGTTAGGCACGACTGTCATTGCCAGCTCAAGTGCCGCCTTCAATATTGAGATCTTCGTTTATTATCTTGTCGTCGGTTATGCCCAGGCCTGTACGACCTTTGTTGGACAAAACAATGGGGCCAATCAGTTAGAGCGCTGCAGGGCGACATTGCGGATGTCACTTTTGATGGCAGGCTGTATGACCGCACTGATGTGCTTGGCTCTGTATGTTCTTAGACGACCATTATTATCGCTATTTACTAAAAGTGAGGCCGTCAAACGTATTGGTGAGATCCAGATCTACTATATGTGTATCATGTACATGTTTTCGATGGTGCAGGAAGTCTCATCGGGTTACTTAAGAGGCTTTGGTGTCTCCATTATTCCGACTATTATTTCTATTAAAAAGGGCAGAGTACCACGTCCATATCTCTGATATGGGCGTGGATGAATGCCCCCTCACTGATTCTGAATATAAGA
>ONFH01000322.1 GCA_900317015.1 uncultured Erysipelotrichaceae bacterium
AGGAGGTCTTTATGAAGAATTATCATACTCATACTTACCGCTGTCATCATGCCATCGGTAAGGAAGAAGATTATATTTTAAATGCCATCAAGGCCGGCTACACAGAATTAGGATTTAGTGATCATGCCCCTTGGCATTATCCTTCAGGCTATCATCCAACGATGCGTATGGAAGAAGCAGATGTTCCTGGTTATATCAAAACATTAACAGATCTCAAAGAGAAATATAAAAATCAAATCTCCATCAAGATCGGCTTTGAAGCTGAATACTTCCCAGAAAAGATGGAGGGAATGAAAGAGCTCATTAAAAAGTATCCAATCGATTATTTGATCCTTGGCCATCACTATGATGATAGTGATGAGACAGGGGAATACTATGGTTTCCCAGAAAAGGATCTTACGACCGTCAAGAAATATGTCCATCAGGTGTTAAAGGCCATGGATACAGGATTATATAGCTATGTTGCTCATCCTGATGTGATTGCTTATGATCAGAAAGATCCACGTCATTTATTTGAAATGGAGAAGATCTGTGCCAAGGCAGCTTTACTAGATATGCCTTTAGAATTTAACTTATTAGGCTTTAGAGATGGTCGTGATTATCCATCTGTGCCATTTTTTGCATTATGCAAAAAACATAATAATAAAATTATTCTTGGCACGGATGCCCATGATCCTTTAGCAATGAGTGATATTGCAACTTATAAACAGGCCCGCTATGTCCTTGATCAATTAGGCTTAGAAGTGACTGAAGAGATTCAATTTTTAAGATGATCGTATGGTCATCTTTTTTCATCTGCCTAAAGTTTATATTATTGACATAATTCGTCTTTATAATGAACCTATAAAAACTATAAATTGAACCGCTTTCCATGTTATAATGGACACAACGAGGTAATGATATGACAGAAACAGAAATGAATGAAATTCATATTTTAGAAGATGATCCAGATTATGCATTTTCTTTAGACATCGTCAAAGATGTTTTTAAGGATGAACTGTATGATTTAACTGAAGAAGATCTCAGTGATCTGACGAAAGAGATCATGAGCATGATTCGCTTGATTGGTGGAGAATGTGATGAAGATAACGTCCGTTTCTATGCCAATGAATACATTAACAAGAATTTTTACTACCGCTTCAAAAAAGTAAGAGGTCAGTTATAGGAGGCAGGCCATGCCATTTAATAAAAGAGTTCTAGAAAAATATCTCGAAGAACACAAGAGTTCTTATAATGGGAAATATAAATACATGTCCGGCTATCGCAGTGGGGAACATGAATATAAATGCCATTATTATATGCTTGATCAGAACTTCCGCCGCATCGATATCTTCGTCGATCTGACCTATACGGAAAAGGTCGAGGCGAGGTTCTCAGAAAACTTAAACGAACAGGAAAAGCAGCATATTATCAATGATGCTCTGCAACATGTGATCCATAATGAAAGCTATCCAAGACTGCTTCATTATTCTTTATATGAAAGCTATGTTAATGCGACGATGCCCTTTGATGTGCACATGTCACCAATCGACTATATCAATGTCTTAGAATACATGAAATATCATCATGGAATCAATCCAGAGACGATCGATAATTTCTATAAGCTATTTATTCCAGCTTTACAGAGTTTACGAGAACGACGTCGTTATGATGCCTATCTTGAAACGATGATCCTGCTTTTTCAGAATATTCTCTACGAATATGAATGGGATTCTGCGACAACGAAGTATCTTGATACTGAATATCAGTTCCACTTGTATTACATTCGTGAGATCATTAGTAAAGTCTGTGATAACTTGACGGACTTCTTTGAAAGTGCTAAGCAGCGTTTATTAGAAGTCATTGAGATCTTATGTCGCAATGAGCGTTTCTCATTCGCCATCATGACGGACTTTGGCGCGTTAACGCTTTCCAATGTTCATGTCATGAATGCCATCATCGCTTACTTAAGAGATAAGCTTGTGCTCTATGATAAGAATGATGATCGTAATCCAAACGTGAACTTAGTCTTTAGTTATTTGTATTACATTTATATCAATGACTATGAGAATTACTACAGAACGATCAAATGTATCTTTAGAAGGATCATGAATAACATGCTTTCCATTGCCAACTCTGACTTGGATCTCGCCTTAGGCAATTCCATCTTACAATCAGATGGCTACAACGTGCTGATCGATCTATTCAATACTGATTACAACACTTTTATCTTTACCTGCTTCCCAATCAGTTCTTTTCCAAAGGAACTGAAGCCAAAGATCCGTGACGACCTAGTTGCCGCCATCCGTTTCTTTGCGGGACGTATGGAAAATGATAAGTACAGACAATCTTCATTTGAACAAATTTTAAATATCAACCGTCTCCTGCTCGATAACTTCGGAGACTGGTATCGCTAGAAAGGAAGTATTTAACATGAAAAAGAAAACCTTATTTTTAACAGGTGCCATTGCAGCCGGCACATCAGTAGCTGCACTTTATAAAGCCATCGGAGATTACACAAAGAAGATGCTTTATCGTAATGAGATCGAACGTACAGAACTCTCTGATGAGTTTGAAACAGTTCGTTTAAAGAATGAAAAGGGCCTTGTTTTATATGGCTACTTGAAAGAAAAAGAAGGAGCTAAACGTACATTGATCATGATGCATCGTTTAGGCGAAAATGCTTCTTATCTTGTCGAAGATATGGAACAGTTCGAAAAGCTTTTACCTGATGCCAACATCTTATTATTAGATGCGGCAGCACATGGGACAAGTGATGGCTATATGCGTGGCTTTGGCTATCGTGATGCCGATGACTTAGAAGCTTGGATCAACGAAATGATCAAACGTTTTGGTGAAGACCATACCTTTGTTTTATATGGTGCTGGCATGGGTGCCAACACGGCTTTAAATGCTGCTGGTCTTGGCAAATTAAAGAATGTTAGCTGCATCGTCTCAGATGGGGCTTATGACTCTGTCGCTTCTTATATTGGCGCAAAAGTCTTCAAGAAGTTCAAAGTCAATTCAAAGCTTTCTCATATCGTCATGAGCCGTGTCTTCCAGAATGAAACAGGCATGAATATCGATGATATGGATACTGTGAGATTGGTGAAGAACAATACGATCCCAACGATCTTTATGCACTCTAAAGAAGATACCGATGTCCCATTTAGAGAAGTCTTCGAACTTTATAACCATAACGAAGGACGCAGTGTCCTCTTCCCAATCAAAGAAGAACATTTCTATGATATGAATCAGGAAGATGACTATTCACAGATCTTAGCTGAATTCTTAAAAGAAAATGCATAACTTTTTATGGGGCGTCGTTGATGATGGCCGGGGCATTTCTTTAGCCAAAGAGCTCAATGTCTCATTATATGCTCGTCATCTCAATCTTCATGAAGACTTGTTTGATCTACATGAGAAAACGATGCGACCAATGCTCATTATTGATGAGATCACATGTAAGGATCTTCCTTTATTAGAGAAGGTCTTTACGTTCTATCAGGATGTCCCTTATTGGATCATTGGCAACCATGGTCGTAAATGTGATGAAGAGTTGGCGAGTGTTTATGCACAAGCGGTGCTCTTATTAAAGAAGATCAACAGAAATGCAATCATAGGCTCACTGATCACGTATACGCCTGCCTTCCCGCTCACTTATCATATTGAACATCAGCTTGCTAAGCAGAACTTTGATGCACTCAATAATCATTACTGGATCGATGTGATCGTGAAAGGAAAACTTAATGGGGCGAAGCATGAAAAACTGTTAAAAGAAGCTTCGAGCTGTATTGATTTTTTAGGTGTCTCTTATCGTAAAAGTGTGACGGTGCTTTATCAGCCCTTTAAGGGTGCCAAGTATCCATATCGTATTGATGAGAAGCATACGCAGAACTTTGATCTTGGTCTCTATTATTTATGTCATGAGCTGACATCTCGCTATGATCTGCCTTTGATGATCTTTGAAAAACATTTAGATCATGACAACGATTCACTCCATGATCCTTATCGTAAGGATCTGCTTCGTGAGTCGATCAAGCAGGTCATGGAATCAAAAAGAGATGGCTGTCCAATTCAAGGCTATATGATCGAACCGCTTGTCGATCATGATCATCAGGGACTTGTTACTAAAGATCTGCAAGAAAAAGAGTCCTTTGCCTACTTTAAAGATCTCATTAAAGGAGATGATGTGCGTGAAAGAAACGATTCTTGAATTATCAAGAACCCCTTATCATTTAGATAACTGTCAATTGACGGGCATCGAAAAGAAAGGGAGAATTGTGACCTTAACGTTTCTTGATGGTATCTATAAGAATGAAGAACGTGTTGGGGGAGCAGTCGTCATTACCAATGTGATGAAAGATTCCTACATCATTCACAATAAGAAAAAGCATAAGCTCGATGATCATCATCACATTGATCTGGATATCGATGGCTATGCTTATGGTCAGAACTATTTATTCTTACAAGGGAAAAAGCATCAGGAACCGATGCTCATCTGCATTCATTTCATGGGAAATGTGCAATTTGAGACAGTTTCTTAGTGCACTTGTGAGAAAACTATGTTATAGTATTTGCCGTAATATCAATTTTATAGATTGCTGGTAGTAGTCACCCAGGGTAAAAAAACTAATTGAAGTGGC
>ONFH01000051.1 GCA_900317015.1 uncultured Erysipelotrichaceae bacterium
TGACATTAAAAAAGGCGGAATGCATTGATTACATCAATATATTTCGCCTTTTATACCTTCTCAACTGTAAAACGAGAGATTGTAACAGGTTTAAGCCATATTCTCAATTACATTCCAAAAAATAGTATACAATGAAAAAGGATCAGCACCAATCTGTTGACCCTTATAAACTTTAGGCATCGCCTTTACCGATAGAAAACGTTAAAATACCAATAATGATCATAAATAGGAATACATACTGCCATTTCATCATACGTTCTTTTAGAATGGCCACTCATCGCAAAAACATAAGTGTACACCCAGCTTTTTCCATATTTTTTCTTTCGGTCAGTTTCCCCAGCGTGATCAAGGTCACTGGTTTCTAAGATACTGATCATAATGAAAATAATCGCAAATGTACTTTAAAAAAATCACCTAAAAAAGGTGATTTTCTAGTATTTATTTAAGATATGATCGATGTAACCTTTATAACGCTTTGGATCTAGTGTTAACATCATGCAGTAGTAGCTGTTCTTAATTTCAATAAAGTTCGCAAAAGGATAATGATCGAATAAGGAATCCTTCACATAATAAGCTAATGAAGAACAGCCATAAAAGAAAACGGAACGATGCATCATATCCTTGTCCATCTTCATGACCGGATAATCGACAATATCGGCGATAAAATGACTGATTGTCTCTTTATTGACAAACTGTGCTACTTCATACATATCGGCGATCAGCACATCATAACGGTCCCCGTAAGGACCTAAAAGCTTTTGAATGATCTCATTATGGATCAAAGCTTTCTTAAAGACAGGATAGCTGCTCGTCTTGACTTCACTCACCAGCGTCCATAAACGGGTCTCTAACATATGTCGTAAAAATGGGACGACATGATAGAATGAAGCCGATTCATAAAAATAGAAGTCACTAAAATCCGGATGATTTTTGGCGATCTCCATAACGATCGCACAGCCGGTAGAAACGCCTAAGACCATACGGACATGATAGATTTTTCGAATCTTTAGCTGATAGAGAAGATCCTGACAGGCAGGTTTGGCACCCGGATAGGTCGTTCCTTTGAGGCAGCCATCTAAGGTCACGACAAGAACATAATAGTTGTTTGCCAAAAGCTTCGATAAGCCCTCTAAACTTTTGTAAGTGGCGATCGGTCCAGGAATCATGAGGATCGTTTCATTTTGAGGATCACCATACTTAGTCAGATGCATTCTTTTTATACACCACAAACAAAGCGATGCCGCCAATAGCTAAGCAAACTGCGCCAATGACAAGCAGGACCATAATTTTTGTAATAAGGGCCACCGTAAAAAGAATGATGGCTAATAGATCAAAGATTCCAGGTATGATCAGCTTCTTCATGTTACTCACCTCACATATAATAGTTTATCAAAAATATATAAAAAAGTAAGCAATTTCTATGCCTACAAAAAAAGTGGAGGTCTTCTCCACTTTGATGTATTATGCAGAAATCTTTGTGATTTTCACATCGTAAGGAACTGCGACCCCAACAGTAACAGTTTCCCCTACACGATGATCTAAAACAGCTTTTGCTAAAGGAGATTCGTTAGAGATCTTCCCATTAAGTGGGTCTGTTTCAGTTGAACCAACGATACGGTATGCTTCTTCTTCAGCATCTGGTTCTGAAAGATCAAGAATCGTAACGACAGAACCAAGTTTTACAGTATCGCTGTCACCTTCATCTTCGATGACAGTGGCATGTAATAACATGGCATCGATTTCTTTGATACGCGCTTCGATACGTGCCTGTTCATCTCTGGCTGCATCGTAGTCGGCGTTTTCTGATAAGTCACCTTGAGATCTTGCTAAAACAAGGGCTTCTCTATTTTCCACACGGTCAACGTTGACTAAGTGTTCACGTTCTGCTTTTAATTTCTCAATACCTTCACGGGTCAGTAAGATTTGTTCGTTATCCATTTGTTTCACCTCGATTTAAAAATATATCATAGTTTCTTTCTTTATTCAATAATACTACGGATCTTTGTAATGAGTAAGTCGATGGCGACCACATTCTCTCCCCCACGTGGGATGATGATGTGGGCGTACTTCTTCGATGGCTCAATGAACTGATCATGCATTGGCTTTACGGTATTTAAATACTGTTCGCAAACGGATTCAAGTGAACGTCCACGTTCCTGAATATCACGTTTTAATCGTCTGATGAAGCGAATATCAGCTTCTGTGTCGACATAAACAAGGATATCACACTGTTCTCTGACTCTTTCTTCAGCTAAGACAAAGATGCCTTCTAGGATGATAACATCACGGTTCTTGATGATCTCTGTCTTTTTAGAACGCGTATGCTGCGTATAGTCATAGATCGGCTTTTCGACCGTTTCCTTATTTTTTAACATCTTTAAATGTTCAACTAATAGGTCCGTATCGAAAGCGAGTGGATGATCGTAGTTCGTCTTAACACGTTCACTCATCGGTTTATCTGACTGATCTTTATAATAATCATCCTGTTTAAGGATGCTCACACGATGTTTTCCTTTAAATGCTTCATAAACTTTAGCGGCAATAGATGTCTTACCTGATGCGCTGCCGCCAGCAACACCAATGATAATGGCATGATCTCTCATGATTATTTGACCTTCCTTCCCATATCATTCAAGAAGACCTTCTCCGGTACTGGAATATAAAGGATCTCCATTGGATGGTTGGCTTTTTCCACCAGTTCTTTGTCCTCATTATAAATCTTATCGATCTCAAAATAAAGGTTCTTATGCACCGGAGAAAAGATCTCTACTTTATCATGAAGTTTAAAGTAGTTACGCTGTTCCACCATGGCGAGGCCAGTCTTTTCATCATAGTCTAAGACTCTGAGTACGAATTCCTGAGTGGGATGTTCATCTCTTAAGTTAAAGAGCTGGAATGTATCATCTGGTGTTTTGTCGTAGAAGCCTTCACAGAAAGCACGATTGGCAGCTTTCTCTAATTCTTCAACATAGCCTTCATCCTTGAAATGATCAGGATCTTCACAATAGGTATCAATGAGCTTACGGTAAGTCGAAACGACCGTCGCAATATAATGAAGGGACTTCATGCGCCCTTCGATCTTTAGAGAATCAATGCCGATCTCACATAATTCTCCAATATGATGAACGAGACACATATCTTTAGAAGACATGGAAAATGGAATATCATCTTCACTAGCGTTGATCTTTTGCCCATTACTGAAGATATCATAATACCAGCGGCAGGACTGCGAACAGCCGCCTCTGTTGGCATCTCGTCTTGAGAAGTAGTTTGATAACATGCATCGACCAGAATAAGCGATACACATCGCTCCATGAATAAAGTATTCTAAATCGATCTTTGGACATCTTTTACGGATCAGCTTTAAGTCCTTAATGCCTGTTTCACGTCCTAAGACGACACGATCCATCCCCATCTCCTGATAGAAATGAATGGCTTCAGAATTAAGGGTCGACATCTGCGTAGAAACATGGACTTCTAATTTCAAGCCCATATCCTTTGCTAAAGTCATGATATAAGGATCGGCCACAATAATGGCTTTGACGCCAATATCATCTAAGGCCTGTAAATATTCTCTGATGCCTTCTAAGTTATCATTATGTAAGATGATATTACATGTGACATGAATATCCGCATGATGTTCGTTGGCAAATGCTACCGCCTCTTTAATATCTTCTAAAGAGAAGTTAGAAGCAGCGGAACGTAAAGAAAATTCTTTCCCGCCAATGAAGACCGCATCAGCGCCATATAAAATAGCGATCTTTAATTTTTCTAAGGAACCCGCTGGCGCTAAGAGTTCCGGTTTTTTAATGATCATGCGATGACCATCAGGTGCTCTTTTACATAGTGCCATGATTGTCCCTCCTTTTGACATCTTCTAAACGATATAATGTCGAATCATTTAAGAAACCACGATCGAGCGGTTTTGAGATCTTGCGCATCATCGCTAAATAATCTTTCATACGATGCACGTATTCCTGTGAACCCACTTCATTATAAAGTCTTAAACATTCAGAATAAGCATGCGTCACTTCAATGGCTTCAATGTTGCTCATATAGTTTGTTTCAATATAGAGATAGTCAAAGATGGACAGATCATGTAGTAAATCTAAGGTATAGAGTTTATTTTCACTATAGACGGTCGTCCCTCTTTCATCTTCGTAAATATGTACATGATAATCACTTTCACGTGCTTCCAGCATGACATGATCAAGATCAAAGTCTTTATGGACAGCATTTTCGTATGACTGTAAAAGATGACGCTTTGAGCTCATCATATACTGCACACCATGTCCCTGAATCATTAATGGAATATTGACATGCTTCTTGATCTCAATCTGTTCTTCTAAAGGAATCTCTTTAGCAACCCAGGCGCTAGAAATGCCTAATTCTTCTAAGACATTTAATGTCTTATAGTTGGTATTGAGCGTCATTGGGGCATACATTAAATCAAGATCATCATAACGATTCTTAACATAATGCAGCACCGCAAAGTCCTGGAATAAGAGTCCCTTGACATTCATTTTGGCATACGCATCAATCACCCGTTTTAACTTGGGAATCTCATGTTCATCATAAAGACCATTGAGCATGACATATAAGTCAGGAATACGCTGACTCATTTCTTCAATTTCTTCTAACGTGAATTTATGAAGCGTATAGGCACTCATTGGGCCGCCAACGATGATACGTTTGACGCCTAATTGTAAATAATCATAAAGATAACTGATATCATTTAAATGAACGGCTAACTTTAAAGTATGTTTCTTTTTGGTGATCACGCAAAGACCATCGCCAACGGGAATATAGTCGACATGATAGTCATCATTACGTTTGATCCATTTACGGAAACGTTCGATCTTGCGTACTAACGCTTTGGTATTACGGTTGCTGGCCTTTTCGGGATCTTCGACCATACCATGAAAATCTAAATTATCGACAATGACGATACCATCGTCTTTGACAAAGTGAATATACTTTTCAAAGAAACGTCTATACTGAGCTTTTGCGGCATCAATAAAAAGGACATCATAAGATGCCCCTTTCAGTCTGCTGGTATCAAAAGTCAGTGCATCGTCATGATAAATGGTAATGGCATCGTTTAAATGAGCTTCATCGATATGGACAACAGCCTCTTTATAACAAGCCTCATTGCGTTCGATCGTATCGACATGAAGGCCAGGTACATTGGCGGCCATCATCATTGACGAATAACCGATGGCGGAGCCGATCTCTAAAACAGACTGCGCCTTTCTTTTCTTTAGCTCATCAATGATAAACGTAATGCCTTCTTTAAATATGACTGGAATGTTACGCTCACGCGCACTCTTCTCTAATGCATCAAATTCGATCATTAATACCACTTATTCTCCTTTACTGCTTTTTGATGTTCCTTATAAGTCTTGGAATAGATGACACTACCATCTTTCTTCGCAAAGAAATAGTAGTAGTCAGACTTCTGATAGTTGATGACACTGTTTAATGTCTTATCCTGAATCGTCGCAATTGGACCGATTGGTAAGCCTTTATGCTTATACGTGTTGTAAGGTGATTTGACTTTTAACATCTTGGCGGTTACTTTAACTCCCGTACGGTTTAAAGCATAGTTGACAGTGACATCTGAACCTAGATACATATTCTTCTTAATACGATTCAAGAAGACACCGGTAATAATTGGTGCATCCTTGTCATACAACGTTTCTCTTTCGACAATAGAAGATAATGTTAAGAACTGATGTACAGAATAATGCATTTTGGCGATTCCATCGCGATATTTACTTAAATGGGCATCCATTGCATCTAATAACTTAGTCGTTAGATCCTGAACTGTCAAATTCTTTTCATTGATATAGTATGTTTCTGGGAAGAAGTAGCCTTCTAATGGCTGCTTGATGCCCTTCTTTAAGATATCATCAGTTAGGAACCAGTACTTATTAATTAATGTCTTTAAATAAGCCTGATCGTTCCAAACCTTTAAAACGTCTTCAGTTGTGACCGTCTTGTCATCAGATTTTGTTAAAGCGGCGGCAACGGCTGGGGCGATCTCGTTGATCGTCTTGCCATCCTTGATCTGCAGCTTGTTATTGACGACATAACGGCTGTCGGCTGTATGCATGACCTTTAACATCTGTTCAAAGCTCATGTTTTTATTTAAACGGTAAGTGTTGGCACGTAATGTCACGCCATGAAATTTTGTATAAATACGAGCTGCATAACTGCTTGTTAAGAGCCCTGCTTTTTCTAACTTCTTGATCATTGTTGAACAGTTTTCACCGTTTTCAACGATCACGACAACTTCCTGACTCTTTTTATCGACAGGGTCATAAACGGAATGATGATAATAAAATAAACTTCCCCCAGCAATAATCACTAGACAAAGTATAATTAACACTATTTTTTTCAACATAAAACAATTCTCCTCGCTTGCATTATATAGGAAATGACCATTTGATGAAAGGATAGTGATGATTTTTAAACATATTTAAGTTTGCATTTAAGGTATATTTAAGGCATGTATGTCGCCTTATAAAGAAAAAAAGGGCTTTTGCCCTTAACGTACTTTGACATGACTCACACCAGCACATAAGCAGACTGGTGAGATCAAGGTCACCCGTGAATGTGTCTCAAAGAGGATGCCTGAACGTTCATGGCGAATTTCAAAGCTTTCCACCACGCCGGCATTACGCATCGCCACTACGAGATAATGATCTTCAAAAAGTGCCATCGCACTTGGATAATCATCGACGAGCAGACAGTCCGCCAGACTCGCCTCTTCTCCCTCTAAAGAAAAGGCCACGATCGTATTGTCCCCTTTATTGGTGACAAAAAGCAGATCTTCCTGATCATTTAAAAGCAGATCTGTTGGAATATTGTTTCCATCATAAGCCGTCTTCGAATATGTCTCTAATCTCTGCTTTAAGGTAAAATAACCATCCTTGTAGTCATAGATCTCGACTGTACTGCTGATCTCATTTAACAAGAATGCTAAAGTGTTCGCCTTATTAAAGATCAGCTTACGAGGACCACTGCCCCCTTCAAGCTTAAAGCTTCGCTGTTCATCTTTGATAAAATCACCATCATCATTGATCGTATAAACAAGGATCTCATCGCCGCCAAGATCCGTCACGATCACATAGCCATCATTAGCCTGTGTGATACTTGAGGGATGCGCCTGACGCTGTTTGATTGGATCAACACTTTTAGAATGTAAGGTGATCATCGGTGTGATCGTTTTTAACTTTTCATGTACGATCGTCATCTTGACGATCATGCCATGATAGTAATCCACACCATAAGCATAACGCCCCTGACTTTCCATGAGAATATCATCATAAGTATTCCCTCGATAAGCCACATGGGCCATTAAGCCTAAGCGATCAACCATCTTGGCATACTGGAAGATGCCGCCATCGCTCTCTTTTCCGGTATTGTTGCGATAGGTGACATTCACAAAGCGCCCACAGGAAGACATGGAAATAGGATTGGCAAGACTTTTGACAAAAGCCCTTCTTTTTAGTTGTCCATTCGCAACATCTAATGAGAAGGTATAAATACCGCGATCAATATCTGAGCCATCGGCTCCGACAAAAAAGATATCTACGGTTTTGCTTCTTGAAAAAAGTCCCATATGTGCATCTCCTATTCTTCTCCACAGTCCTCACAAACTTCCCTGTCGCTCTGATCCTGATGGCCATCGTAGCTCGCTAGAATCTCTTCTGCAACGTCCCACTCGGCAGGATCTTCGATAGGAAACAGATGTCCCTGTTCATCATACTTAGAAACAAAGATCTGTCCCTCATCCTGAGCATCATAATAAAAAACATAAGATGACTTTGTATCGGCATCATCATAAGTAAAAAGAATTTGAAACTCTTTTGACTGTCCGTCATTGTCATAAACAGTGATTGTCTGGTCCATATTACTTGCTCCTTATTCTATCTAAATAACCTTGAAGAATTTCTACAGCTGCCATCTTGTCGACCACCTGCTTACGTTTCTTTCTAGAAACATCACCAAATAAAAGGTTGTTGGTCGCAATGACGGTCGTCAGACGTTCATCTTCAAGAATCACTTGAACGTCCATCATTTTTTCTAAACGTTCCTTAAAATCAATAGAGATCTGTGCACGTTCCCCAAGATCACCATTCATATGCTTAGGCAGACCTAATACAATTGTGTGAATATGATATTCCTCGACAACTGATTTGATCTTATAAGCGCATTTCTTATAAGCATTTTCGGGAAAGCGATAGGTCTCGATGCCGTGGGCCAATAAGCCAAGCTCATCGCTGATGGCAATCCCACAAGTACGAGACCCTAAGTCTAAGCCTAGAATTCTTTCCATCATTATTTCTCCAGATAAGACTTTACCAGTTCTTCAATAATTTCATCACGGTCGACCTGCTGAATAATAGATCTGGCGCCTTTATGCGATGAAATATAAGCTGGGTCATTTGAGATCAAATAACCAGCGATCTGATGTACTGGATTATATCCTCTTTCATCCAGGGCTTTAGCCACTGTATGAAGGTTGTTTTTAATCACTTCTCTTCTTAATTCTTCTGAATTAAAAACTCTTGTTTGTGTGTTGTCTTTAGCCATTTTTAAGACCTCCTTGTATCTTGAAAATCACTAATTCTATTCTATATCAAATTTCGTTAAATTACAAACTTTACGCCCGCTTTTCCTCCACATAAAAAGGCCCAGTGAGCTGGGCCTAATGATTATAATTTTGCTTTAATGGCAGCTTTGGCTTCTTCAATGGCATCTAATGTTGGGGCACCACCCTGTGCGATATCAGGTTTACCGCCACCACGGCCATTTAAGATTGGGTTGATCGTCTTGACAAGATCACCGGCTTTAATACCTTTGCCATTGAGATCTTTTGTCACACCAACGAAATATGAGTTCTTTCCTTCAAAAGTACTTGTCACAAAGACAACTCCTGACTGTAAAGAATCACGATAATCGAAGACAAGCTGTTTTGCATCTTTAGCGTTCTTTTCAATATGAGCATATAAGAACTTCACGCCATTAACGTCTTCGACATTATTGGCACTTGCTTTCGCTTCTAAAGCATTTAACTGAGATGTTAACTTTTCAATTTCTTTACGATCAGCGGATTCTTCAGCCACTAATTCTTTGACCTTTTCACTGGCTTCCTTACGGTTCTTCAGCTTTAATGTCTCGGCAATTTCATCGACTGTTTCTTCTTCATGTTTTAATGCTGCATAAGCTTTGTATGAAGAAACGGCTTCAATACGACGGATGCCGGAACCAACAGATGTTTCATTTAAGATCTTGAATAAACCAACACGGCTGGTATTTGGGGCATGTGTCCCTCCACATAATTCAGCTGAGAAATCTGAGACAGAGACAACACGTACGATATCACCATATTTTTCATCAAATAAGGCAGCAGCGCCTGAAGCAATCGCTTCTTCCTTAGGCATTTCTTTCGTCGTGACAGGAATCCCTTCGAAGATCTTTTCATTGACTAAGGATTCAACTTTCGCAAGTTCTTCCTTTGTCATCTTCGCTGGATGAGTGAAGTCAAAACGTAAGCCCTGATCATCACAGTAAGAACCAGCCTGAGCGACATGGTCACCTAAGACATGCTTTAAGGCAGCATCTAATAAGTGCGTAGCCGTATGGTTGTTTTCAATGAAGTGACGGCGTTTCGCATCAATTGTTAAAGTGAATGTATCACCCACATGAACAGGACCGTTGACTTTTACGAAATGCATATGCTGACCATTTGGTGCTCTCTGTACATCGACGACTTCGCCTTCCACAGATGCATTAGCGATCTTACCAGTATCGGCGACCTGACCACCCATTTCGGCATAGAATGACGTCTGATCAAAGATGATCTCACCTTCAGAATCGATTTCATCCACTTTCACGCCATCGATAAATAATGCATCAACAGTCGCTTCTAATGGTTCTGAGTTATATGTAAATGTCGATTCTTTTGTATAATCCATTAAGTCTGCTTTCTGAGATGTGAAAGATTCACGATCACCACGAGCAGCTCTGGCTCTTTCCTGCTGGGCTTTCATTTCTTCATCGAAACCAGCCTGGTCAACAGTGAAGCCTTTTTCTTCGGCAATTTCCTTTGTTAATTCAAATGGGAAGCCATATGTATCATAAAGCATGAAGGCTGTCTTACCATCGATGACTTTTTCATCGGCTTTTTCCATGAAGTTCTGAATACGTTTTTCACCCTGAGTTAATGTTTTGGCGAAGGCTTCTTCTTCCTTCTTCACTGCTTTCTTGACCATTTCAGCCTTAGATGGTAAATAGTCATAGAACTCTTTCATCATATCGACAACGGTATCAACGAGCTTATATAAGAAAGCTCCTTCGATCCCGATCTGACGGCCATAACGGACGGCACGTCTTAAAATACGTCTTAAGACATAACCACGGCCGGCCTTATCAAACATAGCGCCATCACTTAAAGCGAAAGTGACAGTTCTGATATGATCGGCGATGACACGATAAGCCATCTTATTTTCATCATAAGAGACTTTGGCATACTTTTCTGCTTCATGAATTAAAGGTAAGAATAAGTCTGTATCAAAGTTTGTTTCGCCGTCCTGAATAATTGAGCAAAGTCTTTCAAGACCCATGCCAGTATCGATATTCTTATGTGGTAATTCTTTATATTCTGATCTTGGAATGGCTGGGTTACAGTCGAACTGTGAGAAGACGATGTTCCATACTTCGACATAACGGTCGTTTTCCATATCATCATGGAATAATTTAATCCCAATATGATCAGGATCATATTTTTCTCCACGGTCATAGAAAATTTCACTATCTGGTCCCCCTGGGCCTTCACCGATTTCCCAGAAGTTGTCATCTGTTTTCCACATATGGCTAGGATCGACGCCACATTCTTTCGTCCAGATGTTATAAGCATCTTCATCATCTGTATAAACAGTGACATAAAGCTTATCTTTATCCATACCGATCCAGTCTTCGCTTGTTAAAAACTCCCAAGCAAAATGAATAGCTTCTCTCTTGAAATAATCCCCAATGGAGAAGTTTCCTAACATTTCAAAGAAGGTATGATGACGAGATGTTTTCCCAACATTTTCAATATCGTTGGTACGAATTGATTTCTGCGCATTCGCAATACGATTGCAGGCTGGTTTTTCAGTCCCATCAAAATATTTCTTTAAAGCCGCTACACCGGCGTTGATCCAAAGTAATGTCGGATCGTTGTGGGGAATTAAAGATGCCCCTGGTTCGATCATATGTCCCTGGCTCTTGAAATAGTCTAGGAACATCTGACGTGTCTGATTACCTGTTAACTTTTTCATATATCCTCCTCTAATTAAAAAAGCCGCTCCTCATCAAAGGAACGACTTATGCGCGGTACCATCCTATTTCATAGCTTTGCTATGCTCTTGATTGCTTGTAACGTAAGCGTACGTTGATGTTTTCATCACTCTCAAAAGCAGCTTTCACTTATGTCTCCTCAATGCTTGCACCATCCGCATCCTCTCTACACGGTTTCATAAGCTACTCTTCTTTCTCATCGATTTAACGACACTATTATACATATCCTGTCTTTAAAAATCAATGTGCTAGGCTAAATTCACTTATTCTTTACTTTCAAAAAGATAGCTTGTCATGGCCATTGAGCCAAGTTCACGATAATTGTTGAACACCTTAGCTGAGTCACCCTGTGATGCCCCTAACATATAGATGAGCGGTAAGAAATGATCTGGTGTTGGAACGGCATAGGCGGCATATTTATGATCCTTGTAGTTGATGACCTTGTCATCCTCACGATTTAAGATGGCTTCCTTAATATAGTCATCAAAACCATCAGACATATAGTTGCCTTTTGGATTCTCCCAGTCAACTTGACGTAAGTTATGAACGACATTACCGGAACCCATGATCAGATATCCTTCCTCACGAAGATCACTTAATAATGCACCAAGTTTATAACTGCCTTCAGGACTCAAACGGGCATTGACACTTAACTGAACGACTGGAATATCGGCTTTTGGGAACATGTGGACAAGCACGCTCCATGTGCCATGGTCGATGCCCCATTCATTATTGACGGATACAAGTTTATCCGTCATTCTCTTCATAACGGCATCACTTAATGGGCGATAGCCTTCAACTTCATATTTCACTTCATAAAGTTCCTTAGGGAAACCATACATATCATAGATCTGCTTTGGATGTTCATCTGTCTGAATATAGAATTCATTCTGATACCAGTGACCAGAGATCATTAAGATAGCTTTTGGCTTACCATAGGTCTTTAAGACATAGTCACCGACTTTCTTTAATTCTTCTGTATGTTCATTATGACTAATGGCGATCATTGGTGATCCATGACCGACAAAGATTACAGGCATTTTCATAGTATTCTTCACTCCTTTTCTTTACACCATTAAGTATACTAGGTCTGCTTTTTTGTGCAAGAAGGATCTTTTTATAGGGTAGGTATCTTTTGCTTGCGTAAAGAAAAAAGACGATGACTCGAACTAAAATTCGAGTTTATCGTCTATATCATCAAATGTATAAGTGGGCATTTCTTCCTTTGTTTCTGATTTCACTTGATCAAAGGCAAAGTCACTTGGTTTTTGATGGTCTTTTAATAAGCGCATCGTCAATGTCGTGGCACGATTGGTGTCGACATCTCGTTCTAGGCCATGTACAAATGCCATTTCATCCCCGACTAAGTAAAGGGCACGCTTGGCACGAGTCAGTCCCGTATAAAGCAGATTCTTACGCATCATAATATGGTAGTCCGGTAAGACCGACATGATCACAATGGGGAATTCATTCCCCTGTGATTTATGCACGGACATACAGAAAGCATGAGTGATCTCACGAAAATGATCAGGATCATATTCAACTTCCTGGCCGTCAAAATCGACAACTAAAGTATCTGGTGTATGCATGATCTTATCTTCACGTTCAATATCGACTAAAGTGCCGATATCACCATTAAAAACATTATCATCGACTCTATTTTTCAACTGCAGGATCTTATCGCCAACGCGAAATGTACGTCGCCCGACTCTTAATTCCTCAACATCTGGGTCATGAGGATTGACCGCATTTTGAATGGCTTCGTTTAAGGCATCGATCCCGGCTACGCCATTATACATGGGGGCTAACACCTGGATATCATCCATCGTATAGCCTTCATCCATGGCTTGTTTGATCAGTTCCTGAACGACCGTTGGTACTTCATAGTTAAAGCAGCTGATCATATGCGTATCATCACTATGAATGAGACTCGCATCATAAGAATGATGACGAATCGCATGGGCTAATTTTACGATGCCGGAGCCTTCACTTTGACGATAAATATGTTCTAGGGTGATCGTTGGCACCATCTTGGAAGCCATCAGATCTTTCAACACCGCCCCACAGCCAACTGGCGGCAGCTGTTCATCATCACCAATCATTAAGATCTTTACCACATGTCGTGAGGCTTTTAATAGCTTTGCAAAGACTAATGTATCGACCATTGAGAACTCATCGATGACGAGCAGCTGGGTACTTAAAGGATTGTCCTCATTCATTCCCACCGTATTTTTGGTAATGTCCCACTTTAATAAACGATGGATCGTACTCGCTTCGAAGTTCGTCAATTCACTTAATCGCTTCGCCGCTCTCCCTGTTGGGGCTGCCAAGTCGATCACATGTTCGGGATGTAAAGAATGATAGAGCTTGACGATGGCAGTAACGATCGTTGTTTTCCCGGTCCCTGGGCCACCTGTTAAGATCATCGCTGGTTCATTCATAAAGCGGATCATCGCTTCTTTTTGAATGTCATCGTAATGAATAGAAAGTTCTTTTTCAATATTTTCAATGGCCTGATTCAGCTCATCTTCTTTGTAAGTCGTTTTTGGTAATTTTCTGAAACGTTTGAAAAGCGAGGCAATCGTCACTTCTGAATCATAAAGGTCAGCAGGATAATAACGCCCTTCCTCTAAAACGATATCATGATCTTCAATAAGATGCTGGAGCTGTTCTTCAAAAACATCCTGACTTGCATCAGGCAAGAACTTATAAAAGGCTCGTTCTAAAGCGTCGAGCGGTTCATAAGTTGCCCCGCTTCTAAAGCATAAAGTATTGAGCGCATCTAAAATGGCTGCCTTGATACGATAAGGCGAATGCAGATCAAAGTTCATTTTTGTCGCTAAGTCATCGGCTGTCTTAAAGCCGATGCCATCGATATCCCGGATCAGTTGATAAGGATTCTTCTTCATGACCTTTACGCTTTGATCACCATAAGCATCCTGAATCGCTGGCAAGAAACGGGTCGAAAGACCATTGCTCATAAAGAAATTGAGCAGTTTGGCATCCGTATCCTGTGTCGTTAAGACATTGACGATCACGTCGATCTTGCGCTGACTCATGCCCTTGACGGCTAGAAGACAGCTCGGATCTTCCTTGATCTTTGAGAGGGCATCATCGCCTAATGTATTGACGATCGTCTCCGCCTGTTTACGACCGATTCCTTTAAACAAGGAGGAAGAGAGATAACGCACGATCTCACTTTTATCGGTTGCTAAAACGACCTCATAGCTAGAGATCTTAAACTGCTTGCCATAACGAGGATGAACGACATAATCACCTGTTAAGCGATAGGTCTCATCTTTGGAAACATGCGACATCGAACCGGTGATCGTAATGTTCTGTCCTTCCTCATTACACTCAAAGGATGCGACTATGAACTTTGTCTCTTCACTATAAAAGCGCACAAAGCTGATGCGTCCTGTATAGGTAATCATTATAGGTAGCTAAGCTCCTTATTGTCTTTATAGATCTTATCGATCGTGCCCCCGCCTAAGCAGACATCACCATCATAGAAGACAGCCGCTTGTCCTGGTGTGACAGCTTTCACTGGTTTCTTAAATGTACAGTAGATCGTCTTGTCATCAATAAAATGAATTGAAACATCATTATCTTTCTGACGATATCTAAACTTTGCAGTACAGTCCATTTCGCCTTCTGGTTTAACGCTTGAGATCCAGTTAACATCGGTGATCAATGCTTCATCAGAAAGTAACCATTTATTCTGGTCGCCAGAAGCGACATAAAGAATATTCTGATCATATTCTTTGCCGATGACGAACCAAGGTCCACCTTTACCACCGATCTCTAAGCCACGTCTTTGACCGATCGTATAATACATAATGCCCTGGTGTTCCCCAATGACATTCTTTGTTTCATAATCAACGATCTTCCCTGGTTTGGCAGGAATATAATTCTTTAAGAATTCTCTAAAGTCACGTTCTCCGATAAAGCAGATCCCGGTTGAATCTTTCTTATCAGCTACTGGTAAATTCAGATCGTGGGCGATCTTTCGTACTTCTGGCTTTGTCAGATCACCAATTGGGAATAAAGACTTTTTGAGCTGATGCTGATTAAGCTGACATAAGAAATATGTCTGATCCTTATTGCCATCAACGCCTCTTAGCATCAGATCATCGCCTTCATTATGGACGACTCTGGCATAATGCCCAGTCGCAATATAATCGGCATCTAATTCTTCGGCATAGTTTAAGAATGCTTTAAATTTGATTTCTTTATTACATAAAATATCTGGGTTTGGGGTACGTCCCTTGCCATATTCATCTAAGAAATAAGTAAAAACATGATCCCAGTATTCTTTAATAAAATCGACACGCTTTAAAGGTAAGTCTAAAGCATCTGCCACTGCTTTGGCATCATCATAATCCAGTTCCTGTGAACAAACGGGATCATTATTGGTTGGGTTTCCTAAAATATCATTATTCAAGGCTGAGTCCCAGTTACGCATAAAGACGCAAATGACATCATAGCCCTGCTTTTTCAAAACGTAAGCTGCAACGGCACTGTCTACGCCGCCGCTTAGTCCTAAGACAACTCTCTTGCTCACGATAACGCCTCCTTTTATATAAATCGTCCCTCATTCTATCATAAATAAATGCGAAAAAAAAGCGGTATGACAAGCAAAAAGGACAAGCCACGCTTGCCCCTTTTGACTTTATGCAGTTAAAGTTTGCAGTGCTTTTTCGACCGGTTCATCGATGGCCTTCAAAGCTGAGAAATTCACATTTCCGTTGACCGCTTCTAAGACGTTGTCACAGTTAGAAACAACACGATCAATATTCGTGATCAATTCCGTAAAGGATACTGTCAGTTCTGGTGAACATTTGCCCTGAGCCACACGTTTTAAGTGGTTGTTCTGAATGTTCACATTATAATGGACTAAACGATCCTTCATATCTTTTAATTTCGAAATATTGCCGGCATCGCCCGTGGCAACGATCTGCAATGTATCGAAATACATGTTCATGACCGTGATCAGACTCTTATTGACATCAGAGATGGCACGTGGCGAATAAGTCTGACCACGTTTGATGTCCGTCTGGATGATATCAAGCATATTATGACAGACATGTCTGATTCGATCGATCTCACTTAAGACATACATGATGCCATTGGCTCTTTCGGCCTGCTCGATGTTTAACACCCCGCTTGCATACATCTTTGTCATATAATCAAGAATCTGTTTATAGAGATAACGAGTATCTTCGATCTGTTTTTCTACCTTCTGATGGTTGGCGGTATTGTTAAATGCCTGAGGCATTTCATGGATCAATTCACCAACACGATTCGCAAAGTTCATCGCTTCTTCGCCGACAAGCTGTAAAGCTGCGGCAGCACTTGATAAAACGGAATCATCTAAATACATAACAACAGAAGGTGTACTTTTTGCACGTCTTTCTTCTTCTGTTTCTGGTAAGATCTTCATAACGATCTTGACCATGAGCCACAATAATGGGATCCAGATCAATGTCATCGTTAAGTTGAAGCCGGTATGGGCATTGGCAATCTGACGAGAGATGACCTGTGTTTCCAAACCTTTTGGCGAGATGGCCTGAATCAATCTAGCATATGGTTTGACGAACCAGATAAATAACAATGTTCCGGAAATATTGAAGACCGAATGGGCAATAGCTGTACGTTTAGCATCTCTTGTCCCACTGATACTTGCTAGTAAAGCAGTAATCGTCGTACCGATGTTATCGCCTAATAAGACAGGGATCGCACCAGCTAAACCGATAATGGAATGACCATTCGCACCCTGAGCGGCGAAGTTCTGTAAAACGGCGATCGTCGCACTCGAAGACTGAACGACTAACGTCATTAATAAACCAACAAGAACACCTAAAACTGGAATATTTCTTACTTGATGAAGCATGGAAATAAAGACTGGTGAATTGGCTAAAGGCTTCATAACAGAGCTCATCGTCGTGATCCCTAAGAAAAGGAGACCAAATGATAAGATGACTGTTCCTAAAGCTTTTGTTTTTTCCTTTTTACCAATAAAATTCACTAAGAAACCAACGAAGATAAGTGGATAAATATAATCTGAGATATCAAAGGCAATCAGCTGTGCCGTCATCGTTGTCCCGATGTTGGCCCCAAAGATAACTGAGATGGCCTGTGGCAAACTCATCAATCCCGCTGATACGAAACCGATGGCCATGACTGTCGTCGCACTTGAACTCTGTAAAACGGCGGTAACTAAAGCACCAGCTAGTGCCCCTTTGACAGGGTTGCTTGTGAACATCGAGAGAATCTTCTTCATACGTTCACCGGCTGCTTTCTGCAGTGCATCACTCATCTGGTTCATCCCATAAAGGAAGATGGCGAGACCACCACACAAGCCAAATAATGTTTCTAAAGTTGTACTCATAATAAGCCCTCCATTCAATGGCTAACATTTCTTTTTTCTTTTAAATTTCACCTTAATAATAAGTAAAATTCGCATTTCTAACATCATGGAGCCGTTAATTCTATCTTAAGATTATGTTAATTAACAAAATGTAAATTCAACCTTAACACAGTCTTAACATTCCATTTATATTTGCTTAAGATGGTCATTTAGAAATGTTAAGAACGAGAGCGTTCTCAGCTTATTTTTACGTTAAGAAATTTAACATAACGCAAAAAAAGACCCTTAAATCAAGGATCTCTTAACACAATTATTTCAATTGGCTCTTAGGAAGCAGAGCTGCACCGATGGCACCGCAGTCATCAATTTTCTTGAGTAGAAGTGGGATATGATTCTGCATGCCTTTGTGGATCTTTTCATTGAACTGTCTATTTAAAGTGTCCCAGAAGTAATCTTTTGACTTTAATAGACCACCACCGATGACGAAGCAATGTGGGTCGACCACATGAGCAATGTCGGCAAGTAATGTCGATAATTCATTGACGGCTTCATCTGCAATGGCTTTGGCATCCATGTTGCCGCTAGCAGCTAAGTCAAAGACATTGCCGGCATGTTTAACAGCATCGCCAAAGATGGCCTGTCCTTTTCTTGTAATGGCTGTACCAGAACATTCGCCTTCAGCTGCCCCAGCGTTTAAGTTGCCCTGTTTATAGCCGCCTGGTTTCACGATAATATTCCCAATTTCACCAGCATGGCCACGACCGCCAGAAATCAGTTTGCCGTCGACAATAAAAGCTCCGCCGATTCCTGTTGACATCGTCACGAAATAAACAGTTGGATACCCTTTGCCGGCGCCAAGTAAAGCTTCGGCAAGGCCAGCACAGTTCGCATCATTATCCATGAAGACAGGCTTTCCAAATTCTTCTTTTAACTTAGCCACGATTGGATAACCAACGAATCCTGGTAAGTTAGATGCCATGATCATCACACCATTGACTGTGTCCACTGGACCAGGCACACCGATACCGATGCCTTCGACATTTTCAAAACCATCACATGCAGTATAGTCTAATGTACGTACCATACGTACGATCTTTGTATAAACATAATCTGGACCCTGTTCTTTTTCTGTTGATTCTTTGACTTCTGAATAGGATTCCCCATTTTCATCGACTAAAAGGGCACGAACATTTGTACCGCCTAAGTCAACACCAATATAATATTTCATTTTCTATAACCTCCTATGCTAATTATAGCTTACTTTTAAAGATATGAAAATATTCAAAACAGTAATCTTATGAAAAAAGTGGTCAGACCTCTTGTCTAACCACGTATTTCTTTAGCGGAAGCTCTTGACCCAGTTCACTAATGAGTCATGATAAGTATTTTCTAAGACAGAGCGTTTCATCTGATCATTGACGGGACCATTCTTAGCCATCTTTGCTAAAATGCAGGCCTGTAATTCTTCGACCGTCATCTCTTCATAAGGGACATCTCGAACATGATCTGGTAAAACGACCTCTTCGGCTGGTGCTGTTTCTTCTTCTAGTTCTTCTTCAAACTCTTCAAGATCCACTGGTGTAAAGGTATGTGTCTCTTCATCCACTGGCACAAAGATCTCACCGCTGTTTGGACTTAATGTAAAAGACAGACTGCCATTTGTTTCATAAGTCTTGCCACTTAATGCCCCTAAGTAAGCTGTGCCACCAACATTGACATTCAAGCTTGCTTCATTGTCATCATTATTGACGGCGACGATGACTTCTTCGTCACCCAAAACTCGTGCAAAGGCAAACTGGCGATTTGTTAATAAGCGCTGTTCATAATTACCATAGCTTAAGGCTGGCACTTTTGTTCGAATCTCACCTAAAGCAGAGATCAGTTTTGTTAAGCCATTCTCTTCTAAGGCATCTTTGTAGTCATCAAGATCTAAAGCTGGACGTAGTGGAACGTCTGTTTCTTCGCCATGACCTTTACGTCCTTCAATGCCAAATTCTGAACCATAGTAGATTGATGGGACACCAGGCAATGTATATAAGAGAATATGGACAGGAATCAGATGCGCTTTATTGTTTAGCTTAGAAGCAATACGTTCAACATCATGATTGTCCACAAAGTTATAAAGACGAAGGCCTAATGGACGATTGCCACCCATTTCATAGTTACGCTTAACCGTATGCGCAATTTCAAAATAGTTATGATCATTATGTCCTGAATAAAGACCTTTATGAAGGGTGTAGTTTGTCACTGCATACAGTGTTGATGCATTGACCCAGCGTGAATAATCACCATGAATGACTTCACCCATTAAATAGAAATCTTCTTTTAAGGAGTCACCCGTCGTACGAATATTCTTCATATAATCAAAGTCTAGAACATCCGCTGCGTCTAAACGAATGCCATCGACGTCGAATTCTTCGACCCAGAAACGCATAACATCAGAAATATAATTCATGACTTCTGGATTCTTCTGATTCAGTTTGACTAATAAGTTATAACCGCCCCAGTTTTCATAAGAAAGATGATCATCATATTCATTATTGCCTGAGAAGTTTACATTGACGAACCAGTCTCTGTAAGGTGATGCTTCTCTTTTTTCAAGCAGATCCTTAAAAGCAAAGAATTCTCTGCCGACATGATTGAAGACGCCATCAAAGATGACCTTGATGTCTTCATCATGACAAGCTTTCACAAAAGCCTTTAGGTCATCATTATCACCTAAACGACAATCTAGTTTCTTATAATCTGTCGTTTCATAGCCATGACCGACTGATTCAAATAAAGGTCCAATATATAATGCAGTAAAATGCATATCTTTCATATGCTTGATCCAAGGGATCAGGGTGTTTAAACGATGGACCACCTTATGATCATTTAAACGGGGAGCTCCTGTGAGCCCCAAAGGATAGATGTGATAAAACACTGCTTCATCATACCAAGCCATTTTTTCATTACCTCATTTCTTTCATAGTAAACCAAATATACCATAAATAAACTGTAAGCGCTATGTTTTATTATCCTTTAACAATTTCTTTTTCACAATAAAAAGACTTCATTTTAGAAGTCTTTACTTATGAAATAGATCTTTTTCAATGTTCTTAAAACGTTCTGGTAATGGAGCCACGACCGTCTTCCCTTTTAAATATTTCATTGAACGGATCGGATTGGTAAAAGTCAGAGAATGGGCATGAAGAAGCTGTGACTGCAAATGATACTTAGAAAACTGCTTGTTTAAAGCAAAATCCCCATATTTACGATCACCGATGACAGGATGTCCGGTGCTTGCTAAATGGACACGGATCTGATGCGTACGGCCTGTTACCAGCGTCACTTCGACAAGTGAAAAGTCTTTATTTGCTTTGAGCACATGCACGATCGTATGCATTTTTAAGGCACCCGGTGTTTCTGGTGAAACAAGATACATCTTGCCTTCTTTTTCATTCTTTTTGACATAGTCGATCAGTTCACAGTCTTTCATAGAACCCTTGACGATCGTATAGTACTTCTTATCGATGCAATGACGGATCTTCATCATTTCATTGAGATCCTGTAAAGCTTTCATATCCTTGCCAAACATAACCAGACCGCTTGTATTACGATCAAGACGATGAACGGGACCAGGTGTAAAACCTAAATTCTTTTCGGGATCATAACTGCCCTGCTTATAAAGATAAGTGAGTACCTGATTAGATAATGTATTGACATCTTCCTGATCATCCGGCTGTACCAGTAATCCCACTGGTTTATTGACAATTAAAATATGCTCATCTTCATAAGCCACTGTAAATGTGATTGGCAGATCCTTGATCGTCAGTGGTTCTGTGTATTCTTTAAACTTATCTTCATAGAGGAATAATTCAACTTGATCCCCATAATGAACGATATAGTTTTCTTTCACACGCTTACCATTGACCTTGACGTCCTTCTTTCTCAACATCTTATAAATTAATGAAGATGGTGCTTTCACTAAGAGTTTTTTTAAATATTTATCGATACGCTGATTTTCATGTTCGTGATCTATGGTTAATGTTTTCATTTTATTCTCCTTTGATTGAAAGCCTTTACAGATTTCATTCACTTATGATAATATAAGGATGGGTAAAGAAATATGTATAAATACCCTCTAATAATCACTTCATCTGAAGTGCATAATAAAGAAGGCTGGCTTCCCCCGCTGCCTTCTTTTTATTTATGCTTCTTTAATTTTTCGCGCTTTGATGCGTAACGATCCACCGTCTTCTTGAGTTCTCGAATTGAGAGCACACCGGTGAGTTGAGCGGCGCTGGTGATCTTGATCTCATCTAAGAATGACTGCGTCACATCATCCACTTCATTTTTCTGCACCTTCATCTGTGTGATCGATTCGTTGGTGTCTTGTAAACAAGCCATCAGCTCATTGATGATGATCATCAACAGTCCTTCTAAGATCTGATCTTCTTCATGGAAGACCATTGTCTTCTTGAGTTCATAGCTTTTTTCTTTTAAGCTCAAATAAGCTGGTAAGCGCTGATCTAAGGTATCAAGATGATCATAAAAATAAAGATCCTCATGACCTTCGAGATGATCCGCCACTTTGCCATAGATGACGGTGATTTTCTCGGGATGATCAAACTGTGGCAGAATATATTTATAGAACAGATCAATGACTTCCTGGCGTTCTTCAATAACTGTCACGTGATCGACATCATTCTTTAAATGCACAAGATAGACGAAATAGCCATTATGTAAACCAAAGATGCGGACATGCCCTTTCATCTTTTCTAATTCCTGATGATAGTTTTCCATGCCTAAAAGGGTCAGTGAACTTTCTACGTCCTCCCCATGATAAAGAGCTGGTAAGACAAGCTCATCTTCTAGGATGCCAAAGTCATCTTTCCATTCTTTATTATCATGTTTATAAAGGACACACTGATTGGCATGCACGGCGACCCCGCCATAGCTATAGTTCTTGGAGCTGACATCTTCACGGACTTGAATGTATTTGAGGAAAGGATCCTCTTTGATGGCATGGGGATCAAGGATCTTAAGATGCTTGAACAGTTCCATAGCTAAAGCATACATCTGAGGATTCTTTGGGTCTTCATCATAGATCAGTGAAACAGCCTTACATAAATAAGGATTGACGACCTCAAGCTGTTTAAATAATTCTTTATATGTTCTTTTAAAAGCATTTTCGTCACGGTACTGATCAAAATCTAAACTGATCCCATCGACCATTCTTCTGGCGTAGTTTTCCATCGAAATATGATAAAGCAGTGTCACTAATTGTTTTTTAATAGCCTTGCGCATAGCCGTATTATTTTTTATCTTCATTGATCATCGCCTCGCAGTTCATTTTACAAAAGATCCTCACATAATGCTAGTGGTAATGTGATATACTTGTGAATGAGGTGAAAACATGGAGAAACAGTTAAGCAGCAAGACAATTTTTGAAGGCAATATTATTAAAGTCACACATGATGAAGTCGAATTACCAGATGGCTCAACGGCGATGAGAGAATGTGTCTATCATCGTGGCGGCGTCTGTATTTTAGCAGTCGAAAACGGCTGTATTTTATTGATCAAGCAGTTCCGTTATCCTAATCGTATGGATACATTAGAAATTCCTGCCGGCAAGCTTGAAGAAGGCGAAGATCCAAACCAGGCATGTTACCGTGAATTTGAAGAAGAGACCGATCGTCGTGCTGAGAATATGCGCTTTATTTTAAAGCTCTATCCAACACCAGGCTTCTGCAGTGAGATCGACTATCTTTATGAAGCAGAAAACTTCAAGTACGTCAAAGACTCTTTACCACAGGATGATGATGAATTCTTAAAGCTTGTCAAAATGCCAATCGATGAAGCGTATGCCAAGGTCCTAGATGGCACGATCTTTGATGCCAAAACGATCATTGCGATCCAGTACGCGTATCAAAAATATCATAAAGACTAAAAATGAGCGGAATTTCCGCTCATTCTTTTAGTTATGCAACTGTATTGACCGCAAAGGTCTTAGAATATTTAGAATAATAAATATGACCATCTTCATTTCCATAGGCTCTCACTCTGACATAATAGCGAGTATTTGGCATTAAGCTGTTTAAAGTGACTTTAGTGGCTGTACCGTTACGGACTTTAGCTTTTTTTGCATCGCTGAAGCTTGAATTTTTCGCAAAGGAAACTTCAAAGCCGTTGCAGTCATGAACATCTGTCCATGTCACATTCATCGTGTCATGGTAAGCGACTAATTTCAATAAACGTGGTGTTGTTAAACTATAGTCAAATGTATCATCAAGCTGCCAGTTTTTCGTCATCTGAGCACTTCTTGAATCACGATTCTTTAATGTCGTCTGTTTCCAGATCTCACCATACTTATCTGTGCCTTTGTAAACGAGAACGTTATCTAATGTCAAAGATGTGATCAAACCTTTACTATTGCGATCAACAGTGAATTTATAGGCTGTATATTTCTTTGATTTCTTATACTTAAATGGATAATTCAAAGAAAGGTCAAAGGAAACAGCACGCCATTTCTTATGAATATATTCATATTCAGAGCTCCACCAAGCATAATTCTTCTTGATAATGCTCTTGTTATTAACAAGAGTATCACCGGAATAAAGGAATAATCCTTTGTTCTTTGTGCCATACTGTCCATTCTTTAAATAAACAAATTTTAATGTTTTGGCAACATCCTTTTTATAAGAACGTTCACCAATTGGTAAGATCGTTGATTTATCGACTTGATCAGTAGACAGTCCATCATCATCTCTTACGACTAATCTAGCAACGGAGTTCTTCTTCGCATAAGCACTGGCCTTAATAAAATTGAGTGGTAATTTCAGTGTTGCGCCTGAAGCTTTTAAAGAATCAATATGGGAATCTGAATCTTTATAATCATAGCAGAGATGATAATCAGTTAGATCTTGTTCCTGACCACCTTTTACGACCTTCGTTAATTTAAATGTCACTTTACTCTTTGTGGCCTTTAAGTCACTCACATCTAAAGGCTTTGAATAACTGTAAGTACTTGAATTATATTCCGCCTTGACCCCGCCAGGGAAAGTAATCTCAGCGGTAAAATAATTCTTAGGTGTAGCTGCCATAGCACTTGTCATCGCCATAGATGCACTCATTGCCACAGTAAGTGTCATACATATACATTTCTTAATCATCGAAATGTCCCTCCTATCCTTTCTCTATTTTACCATTTCCATTTCTAAACGGAAAGCCCTTTATCGACGGTATTAAAAAAGCAGTCATTTCTGACTGCTGTGCATATTAATAATAATAGTCATCATCGTCATCTTTTGATCTGAA
>ONFH01000082.1 GCA_900317015.1 uncultured Erysipelotrichaceae bacterium
AATTTCTGCCCGCCGATTTCGACATTGAGGACACGTCTAAATTCCTGGTTATGAATACGCCATTCCTTTTGCGCTGCGATCGTCGCAAAGTCATCATCGATCTTTTCTGCTTCTTCGCACATTTCCGAAAATTCATTTGGCGATAAAAGAAATTCTGGTTCTGGTAAGAAGTAAGCAAACATCTTTTCATCTTCGGCACTCATATCTTCATTGGAATGATAGAGTTCGCTCAATTCATTATACGATAAAGGTAAGGGAGCATAGAGCTTCACTTTGCCAGGAATATAGGCATAATCGTTCTGATGTTCATAAACATAGATGGCACAGTCAGCTAAAGAAACATCCTGCCCATCCACATGGATCGTCTGATACTCCTGATTGATGACATCAAAGAGCTTCTTACGGGCTTCGCCAAGATCATGAAAGGCCTGACGACGTTCTAGATCTAAGCTGTCCATTTCCTTTTTCAGTTCATACGATGTATTACGAGACATCTGGTCCGTAATCCCATCGACACTGTTTTCCATGTCTTCATTCGAATCATCTAAGACACTGACACATAATGGCTGAATACTTGGATCGATCTGATTCTTTAAGACCGATAAGGCCTTCTTTGTGTAGCTCGTGACAAGGACGGATTTTCCCTGGGCTAGGAAATAGCCCATTAAGTTTGCAATTTCATGCGTCTTCCCAGTCCCTGGTGGACCCTGGACTAAGACCGCATCATAATGTTCAATACGTTTGGCCACTTCGAGCTGTTCACGGTTGGCTTCCTTCGTCAGGAGAATATCTAACGATTCTCCACCAACGCTGGCTAATGCTTCATCGATCGTTTCTTCATGATCGATCTCCGGCAGTTCGACCTTCCCACCCATGACTAAATTCTTAATTGGGACTGGCACTTGTTTGGTCGCTTCGATCTGGCCGATGATATTTTCAATGGCCTTGGCCGTTGAACTATCTTTTCGTCTTAAGATGATCGTCGGTTCATTATAGACGAGGAAACGCGCCTGTTTCTCCCAGCCTTCGACGTAGCCATTCTCGCTGTATAAGCTGTCTGATGATAACTCATGAGTGAAACGTTTTAAGAATTCATTTTCATCATTAACCGGATGATAGGGAATGCTCATCAGTTCATCACGCATATGGGGAATGATATTTTGATTGAGTCCTTCCACTTCCTGCAAGATGCCGGTATACAGTTCACTATGACGTGAAGAATCTCTAAAATAGAGCGTGTTGACTTCGGCGTTGAATTCGACATACATACGTCTCATCACTAACGGATGGTGGATCTTTGGATGTTCACGGTCCATGAAGATCCCATTAGCGGAGATCATTTCTAAGACTTCAAAGTCACGTTCTAAGTCATTGGCAATATTAAATAAAGAGGTAAAGACCTCTCTGGTATGAGCAATGACATGACATTTCTTCTGCCAGCTTTTACGCTTGTGATGCCATTTCTTATAGTCTTCAAGATCTGCTCCTTGAAGTGTTTCGACGAGATGATCCTCTTTTTGATAATCCTGCCAGCCATCTTCTAAGGCATTGAGCCACAATTCACCTGGGGTTGGACAGGCTGGAAAATCAGGTTTATGGACACTTAAGATCAAGTCCCCGTTGGCTTCGGTCGGTGCGACGATCTTAATATTGTTCGTATCGATCTCTTTGAGTGATGAGAGTGACAAATGCCACTGATAAGCATCGAGATCGGTTACAATATTGGTCTTTAAATTATCTAATTCATATAAAAAACGATAAAGTGAGATGACTCTTGAGAGAACCTCACTCTGCGTATTTGAATCCATATCATCAATCCTCTCTTTGACAATTTAACATATTAGATTTTATCATTATTCGCTTTGACCCTCAACATGAAAAAAAGGCCGCCATGGGCCTTTGAAGGATAGAAAAAATAGATGCTTCGCATCTATTTTAACAAATATATCTGTTGACATCTTTCGTCAGCAAGCTCGTTTTTTCTTCTGTCTTTGTCGTATCGATCTGCGCAGCACCAAATGGCACGACATTTAAATTGCTCAGATCAACTTTTGAAGCAAAGAGCTGAAGTGGTCTCGCATCCTCTTTCCAGCTGCTTGGATAACCAAAGTAGATGGCACTGTAATCCGTAATTGCTCTGACTTTATCACTGGCAGAATGTGGACTGAACTTATAGCTTAATGATGTGACATGATCTAGATCCTTAACATGCTTTCCTTTTGGTGTCACTTTTAAAAGATCACCATGTGTCTGATTGGCGATATATTTGGCCATTGTCTCAAGTTTCTGATCACCGGCAAAGTAAACAACAAGTACTTTATGATGCGCTTCGCTTTTGATCGTCGTCGCTTCACTTGTCTCAACATGAATATGACGTGGATTAGAAAAGGCAAATATGCCCCCGCCAACAATGGAAGCAGCTAAGAGGACCCCGAGAATCACATGAAATAATTTCTTCATCGAATCCTCCATTTCTTATAAGATGAACATGTGGACCAGTCCTGGTGGAAACACTGGCAGATGCCCTATCATCTGTGCACGTTCATCTTCTCAACCTCTACACGTATTATAAATCTTTATCAAAAATATTACAAATATTTTATTTCAACTTTATTTTCATCACTTAATTTCACCATTTCTATTGATTTTATCATCTTTTTTCATATTTTTTCAGAAAATGAAATTTTCTTTTCTTCTTATTAGAAAGGATTTCTTTACTTTTGTCTTTTTATGACGATAGCTTCGAAATATTCTAATTTTATTTTTTCGAAAGGATCTTATTTCTGATGAGCATGCCTAAATAAACAAATGGAAAAGCCATCAGAATGACTTCAATGACTGTTAAAAAGAAAACGGGTGAACCACTGCCATTGGCAAAGACAAGGGAAAATGTTAAATGGGCAAAGCCCTGGAAACGGATAAAGATCCAAAGACCAATAAGGGCAGGAATCAAGCCCATGATCTTTAAAAGAGGAAGCAGTTTCTCATCCCCAAAACGCTTGAGATCTATATGGGCGCCTAAATGTAGACCAAAGAGGATCATCATATAATAAGATAGCCCTAAATGAAGACGTCTCGCTAAGATCATGGGAATAAGACCATGCAGGAACGTTTTGACATATGAGCTCATCGATAATCCTGACAACATCAGCCCCACAAAGCATAATAGTAAAAGTAGATCGATCGTGCGTAGATAGATCAAAAAAGGACGCTTTGCACGCTTCTTCAAGCTTTTGTAAAAATGGCGATTGAGGATCTGATGAACAATGACAAGCACAAGCATCATTATGCCTAAGTATTCATGAACGGCCATGCCGGTCACGGTGAAAGAAAGAAGCAGGATCATGTCAATGCTTAAAGCGACATCGACGATTCTTTTAAGGACCATCTTATTCATGGGATTCCTCCCTTTCGATCATCTCTTCTTTGACAAATTTTAAGAAGGTTTTTAAAAGCGGTGAAAGGACAACATTTTTCTTCCATGCAAAAACAGAACTCTGCGGTTCAAAGCCTTTGAGTGGGATAAATTTCAAATGATCATAATGGGCATTGAGGTCCATGCAAAGACAGGCACATTTGGCTTCCTTGACAAGATCTGCCGCATTATTACTTAAATTATAGGTCATGATGATATGAGGTTCCTCATGCAGCCATTCCACGACTCGGTCGTGGAAATACCCTCTTTTACTCATGATCAGATCCACACCTCTTAAATCTTCTGGGGTGATCTCTTTTCTTGTCGCTAAAGGATCATCATCACGAACAAGAATACCAATTTGTTCTTTGACTGGAGCATCGATAAATTCTAAGCGTGACAAGTCGATCTGTCCAGTAATAAGACCAAAATCCGCCAGGCCACGTTCGATCTTTTCGACAATATCGGGAGCGCTCGCCGAAATGACATCAAAGTCGACATCAGGATAGAGCTGCAAAAAACGCACCATACATTTTGCCAAGAGGTCAAAGCTTCGTAACTCTCCAGCACTGATGGAGATCGTCCCGTTCATTTCATCCCTTCCGGTCACTTCACTGACGGTCTTATTGGCAAGCTCTAACATTTCCGCTGCACGACGTCTCAGCAATGTCCCTTCTGGTGTTAATGATAAATGATTTGCCGTCCGTTCAAACAGAGCCACACCCAATTCCTCTTCAAGATGCTTGATCTGACGGGATAATGTGGGCTGAGTAATATGTAAGATCGCCGATGCCCGGGTCATGTTTTCTTCACGCGCCACGGCTAGGAAATACTCTAAAGTTCGCAGTTCCATAGTGATCCTCCCTTCTACCTTTATATGTCATATTATACATGATTTTAGGGATTTCATAAAGATGAATTAAGCATTTCTGATCTGCGTTCTTAAATAGTCGATCTCATCAAGCTGTTTCTGTTTTGCATACAGTTCATCTAACAGCTGCGCTCGTTTCTTGTTTAAAAGACAAAGCGCACTTCTTGTATCCTTTCGTTTTTGCAGTGCAAAATATGTTGCGATCTCTTCTTTTGTCATCCCAATTTGATCAAATGTCACGATCAAGCTTAACAAGCAGAGATCTTCATCACTGTAGTTATGATCATGGAAATCATTGAAATCTTCATAAAGATTGAGGATTTCTTTAGAAAGATTATATTTTTGCATCATGTCAATTCTCGTCATGGATTCCACCTCCTAAGGTCATTCTAAGTGAACACCTATGTCTTGTCTAATGCTTCTCCCCTATGCCCCATATGCATTTTTGACATGGCTTTCTCAAGAAATGCATGATTGATTTCTTATTTTCAAGCGGTTACAATCAAAGTGACAAACAATGATTACAGAAAAGGAGAATTTATGAAATTAACATTTGCGAATGAACAGCTTTCGGAGCTGGTCTTAGGATCTATTAAAAAGGGCAGAGTACCACGTCCATATCTCTGATATGGGCGTGGATGAATGCCCCCTCACTGATTCTGAATATAAGA
>ONFH01000297.1 GCA_900317015.1 uncultured Erysipelotrichaceae bacterium
GCTATTCATATAGCAATCTTTATAGGCATTATTATTGTATGTCTCTATTCTTTGTTTGATCAAAGAAAGCCTTCTTTGATCATGCAGGTCACATTACTTGGTGGCTATGTATTTTATATGCTTTGGGAAGCCAAGAATATCTATCATCTACCATTTGTGATGATCATGATCATGCTTTCTGTTGTAGGGTATGAAACGATTTCTGAGAATAATCCTATCACTTCTAAATATCCAGCTTTATTGATGATTCCAATCCTTCCTGCTTTTCTTATTTATACCAGTGTATGCTCACCAATACCAGAACATGAGCCTATTCTTCAGTCTCTAAGTGGCAGGAAGATCTTTAAAGATCAACAGGAAGTGACAAGACAATTAAGTCAGACATTTGTTGCAGAACAGGATTTCACAGATGTTAAAATCCCTGTAGAAGCGAAAAGAGGAAGCAGTTCATACAAAGCCTTGATGACTAAAGATGGTCATAAGAAAGCAGAGAAAGTCTTTCATAGTGGACATACGATCCATATCAGAGGACATTTTAAAAAAGGAAAGTATAAGCTCACATTAAAACGTCTTCATCCTGCAAAGCCATCCATCAAGATCATGACCAAGAAATCATATCTATGTGATTCCTATGATGGAACATTGATCGTTGATGGTAAGCGTAGTGTCGATGATATGTCACTTAGCCTTTCTGTTAGAAATCATTAAAAATCAATCTTCATCACCCAGCATGTTAACAATGCTGGGCTTTTATAATTTGTAAGTAATCTTTGCAAATCCAATAATAATTCTCATTTTTTATGAATGATAGTACAGGATGTATGATAATATGTGATTCATAAAGGGGCTGATCAATATGAATAGGTTTTACATGTTATCAATGAACGTATCTGGAATTCAATCAATTGAAAATGAAATGAAATTAGAATTTTATAAAAAGGGCATCAGTCATTCTTTTGATCCAGAACATTATCATGTGAAAGCAATCTATGGTGAAAATGGATCAGGAAAGACTGCCATCCTTTTGGCTGTGGATCTGATGAGAAACATTGTTTTAGATGACCAGTATCTTTCACAAAAAGATCATCAGGTTCTTTTAAATGAAATGGTAAACAAGAAAGCCAAAAGATTTCAGTTTGAATGTTCGTTTATTGAGATTTTAGAAGGTGTTCATAACATTTATCATTATGGAATGACTTTAGCTCAAAATGATGCTCATCTTTATGTTATTGAAAACGAATACTGCAAAGTCAAAGCATTCCATTCAAAGAGAAGTCAGAATTTATTTCATGTACGTGCTCATCATCTAGAACATCTTGACCTCACTGGTGAAACTTACAAGGGACTCATCGATTTTACTGATAATTTACTTGACCTGCATTCAATGATTCCAAAATCAATCAGTTATTTTCATAACAGGAGTTTCACAATGAAATCATTGACCGGTGAATATAAGGAAATACAAAGATATCTGTCCTCAGTTATATCTATTTCTTTCTTTTTCATGCATATTCATGTGTTCCTGAATCTGCAACAAGCCGATTCACAATATCCTTTTCTTGATCGTTCTGTCCTTCATGAATTATTAGAGGTCAGTGAAGGATCAAAGACTTTGGATGTTTTGCATCACACATTTGATTATCGATTAGAGCATGATCGTTTTCTGATTCCTAAAGACTTATTTCATGCTTTTGAAGAGTACGTTTATAGAATGAAGACATTCCTTGCGATGATCAAGAATGATCTTGAAAGTATTGAAATCATCAAGTATGAAAGAAAAGATCACTATGAATGTGAATTGGTATTTCATTATCCTGATTATGACATCAATTATCAGTATGAAAGTGCTGGCATCAAAAGACTTGTGGCACTATTCCAAGCTTTTGATGACTGCGATCAAGGTCATATCGTCTTGATCGATGATATGGATCTCCATCTCAGCAGTATCATTCTTGATCGAATCATTGAATACTTTATACGCTATGGTCGTGGCCAGCTGATTTTTACATTACATGCATCAAGTGCTATGAATGTATTAAGACATACAAAGAAATCTATTGATTTTCTAACGGAGGAAGGCATCGTTTCATGGACGGCTAAGGGAAATGCTTCTGTTGAAAATTCCTATCGTCATGGCATGATCGATGGATTACCGTTTCATATTGAACCAGAAGATTTTCTAGGCCTCTTTGGGGAAGACTGACATAAAGAGACGAGTGATCGTTTTGATGGGATGGAAGTATAGATTTATAAAATCAATGTCTTAGAAATGATGAATTCAA
>ONFH01000240.1 GCA_900317015.1 uncultured Erysipelotrichaceae bacterium
ATTTAAGAAATAAAATTAAACGAAAAAACGCAGATCATATCTGACCTGCGTGATTGATTAGTGCGTCTTTAAAGTTTTATTCGCAACTTCTGTCTTTAATAATTCAACAAATTCATCGAATGGAACAGTTGTCTGTTTCTTTTCGCCATATAAGCGATAAGTCACAGTGCCTTCGTCTCTTTCGTTATTACCAAGAACTAATTCATAAGGAATCTTATGGATCTGCGCTTCACGGATACGATAACCTAACTTTTCATCACGGTCATCTAACTGAACACGGAAACCTTCTTTTCTTAACTTGTCAGAAACTTCTTTCGCATAGTCGCCCTGGTAGTTGTTATTAACTGGTAAAACAACGACCTGTTTTGGTGCTAACCATAATGGTAAGTTCCCCTTTGTTTCTTCAAGTAAGAAGGCAATGAAACGGTCTAATGAACCTAAGATGGCTCTATGGATAACGACTGGTCTGACCTTTTCACCATTTTCATCGACATAAACTAACTGGAATCTTTCTGGTAACATATAGTCTAACTGAATTGTCGATAATGTGACATCATGGCCTAATGCAGATTTGACCTGAACATCTAACTTAGGACCATAGAAAGCAGCTTCGCCTTTGGCTTCATAGTATTTCACACCCATGCCATTTAAGACTTCACGTAATTCATTTTCACTCTTTTCCCAAAGTTCATCATTACCAAAGTATTTTTCTTTATTGTCTGGATCTCTTAAAGATAATCTGAATTCATAATCCTTGAAACCAAAATCTTTATAAACGTCTAAGATCAAATCATTGACAGCCTTGAATTCAGAGGCGATCTGATCTGGACGACAGAAGATATGAGAGTCATTCTGAGTGAATGAACGTGCTCTTTCAATACCCGTTAAGGCACCAGAAGCTTCATAACGGAAGTCATTAGCGATTTCGGCAATTCTCACTGGTAGATCACGATAAGAATGTAATGTCTGTTTATAGATCATCATATGATGAGGACAGTTCATTGGTCTTAAGACATAAGCTTCATCATCAAGCTTCATAGCTGGGAACATATCATCTTTATAGTGTTCCCAATGTCCTGATGTCTGATAAAGTTTTACATTCCCAAGTGATGGAGTGACGACATGTTCATAGCCTAAAGCTAATTCCTTATCCATAATGTAGTCACTTAATAAACGACGAACTGTAAAGCCGTTTGGTAACCACATTGGTAAACCTCTACCAACTAAGTCAGAGAACATGAAGATTCCTAATTCACGGCCTAACTTACGATGGTCACGCTGTTTTGCTTCTTCTAAGAATGCTAGGTGTTCTTCTAATTCTTCCTTTGTTGGGAAGCAGACACCATAAATACGCTGTAATACTTTATTATTCTTGTCACCTTTCCAGTAAGCACCAGAATGTTTGATCAATTTGAAGTTCTTACACATCTTCACATTGTCGACATGAGGCCCACGACATAAATCAGTGAAGTCACCCTGTGAGTAAGTAGAAATGACTGTGCCATCTTCAAAACGGTTGATCAAGTCGACCTTGTATTCATCATCTGCAAATTCTTTTAAAGCTTCTTCCTTAGAAACCTCATGACGAACGATACGCTTGCCATCTTTGCAGATCTTCTTCATTTCTTTTTCAATCTTAGGTAAGTCTTCATCTGTGATCGTCTTATCACCAAGATCAATATCATAATAGAAGCCTTCTTCTACAACTGGGCCGACCCAGAATTTAGCCTGTGGCCATAAGTGCTTCACAGCCTGTGCAAGCACATGGGCGCATGAATGATTTAAAGTGTTCAAATCTTTTTCGTTAATAAAATCTCTCATGATTCTCTCTCCTTCTAAAATAAAAAGGCCTTCACCCAAAGGACGAAGACCGTGGTACCACCTTAATTTATGATCAATAAGATCACCTTGACCTCTTAACGCGAGTAACGGCTACCTTTTCGTAGCAGCATGTTACAGGGAGTACCTTTATAATGCCTCTTTGACTTGCACCAACCGTCATTTCTCTAAGCGATTTCTTATAAAGACGTATCCTGTGTCGTCGCTTTTTACACGTTCATTTTACAACAACCGCCCTATTTGTCAATGCATAGACTTTGAATTTTTTTAATTCTTTACATTCTTTACATAACTTGACATAAAGAAAAGGACCCCCATTCTTTTTACGGCATTCTCATCCGGACAAAGGTCATTGACGACATCCATTAAAAACGAGGCTTGATCATACATAGGATCAGCTTTTGCCAACCGAGCACGAAGTATTCAGCCATGGCAGATTTTTGATAGTTTGTTGCAATAGCTTAGAATTTCTCTTTTTGTCTCGTATACGTCTGTAGTGTCATAGCTCATAGGGGAAATCTCCTTTTTATTATGTTTACTGATTCAATCATCATTTTCAAGGATAAGCGAGATTTATCGCAATATTTCAACAAAAATGGGAAAAATCGCCCATATTCTAACGATAAGCTGCATTCTCGTTTTTTTAGTCTTTGTGTTGATGGTTCATTGCTTCAATATAATCATGAAAACATAGAGTTTTGCTTTGCAATAAAAATCAAATCTGCTACACTGAACATGTTTATACGAGGAGGAATACACATGAAGTACTGTCCAGACTGTGGTACAGCTTTAACAAGTAAAGTCGATGGCATCGATGGTGAGACACCTTACTGTCCTCATTGTCAGAAATTTGTTTATCCAACATTCAACAGTGCCATCTCTACAATTATTTTAAATTCAAAGAAAGATCATATTTTACTAATTGAACAATACGGTCGACCAGCCAATATCTTAGTGGCTGGCTATGTCATGAAAGGTGAAGATGATATCACAACTTTAGTACGTGAAGTCAAAGAAGAAGTTGATCTCGATGTTTATGGTTATTATTACAATGACAACTCATACTTTAAAAAGACGAATACTCTGATCCATAACTATATCAGTGTCGTTAAAGAAGATGATGTTCATATTACTGATGAAGTGGATGCTTATCAATGGATGACATTTGATGAAGCTTTAGCCAAGATCAAACCTCATTCTTTAGCAGAACATTTCTTACAGGAAGCCATCAAAAAGTTCCCAACATTATTAAAGACAGAACCAGAGACAGACTTAAGTGCCCGTATCTGGGGATAAGAGCCAAACGGCTCTTTTTTTCATGAGGCATTCTATTAAGACATGACATAAGAAATTGTGATACACTAATAACTAAGTAAGAATAAAGCAAAGGGATGAATTGTCGATGAAGGAAAAACTTATGATCATGGCCATTGCCTTCGCCTGCCTGCCAACAGCGGTCAAGGCCGAGGAGCCAGTGCAAGAGCCACAACAAGCTGCACCACAGCAGGTAGAAACAGAGACAGATGCCACGAAGCAAACCATCACCTATCAATGGCAGAAGAAAAAGAAGCATTATATCTGTAAGGGAGGCGATGGAAGCTTATGCAAGGGACTTATGGCCATCAAAAACAAGACCTATGATTTTGATTCCCATGGTCGCCAACAGACCGGCTGGCAGAAGATCAAAGGTCACTATTATTATTTTAAGATTGCCAACAAAGCCAAAGGCTCTATGGTCACAAGTAGGACCGTTAACAATATTCGGTTAAATAAAAAAGGACAAGCTGTAATCAATAGCTATGCAAAAAAGAAACTGCGTGCCTTGATCTATGCAACGAAGCTTGTCGAAAAAGCAACCGTTCCAACGAAATCAAAGAGTAAGCAGTTAAAAGAATGTTACCAATATTTCTTAAAGCACTACGCCTACCGTGGTTCTCCGAAGTTTATGCATAGCAAGACTTGGGAGATCGATTATGCCAATATGACCTTTTCTCAAAAGCATGGCACTTGTTACGCATTAGGAGCTGCATTTGCATTTGTCGGAAATGCCGTAGGTTACCCAAGTCAGGCTATTTCTTCTGGTGGACATGGCTGGTGTATGATTGATCATAAAATCACTGATCCTTCATGGCAAGTGAGCGATCGACGTCATTCGTATTACCAGATCAATATTAATCTATCCGGTAAAGATAAACGTCCAAATTATAAGAAAGGCATGAGATACGTCCGTAAGATCTAAAGACCACTTGGTTGAAGTGGTCTTTTTACATATGCGTATCTATTATTTAGTTTTCTGATCAAGGAAAGGCGCCAGTTCTTTCCTCAGCTCATGGATCTCCTCAATAGGATAATCAGGAATAGCTTGAGCAATGTCTTCATCAGTTTTTCCTTCATACATCATGCAAACTGCATCATCAACCATTTTTAGTCCTTCTTTATAGCCTTTTTCAAAACCCTTTTTGTAACCTTCTTTATAGCCTACCTCAAAGCCGTAATTATAAATAGGTGTCATATAATCATTCATGATGGGTCAACTCCTTTGCAGCTAGAAAGCTAATTGCTATTTCAAATAATCACCTAAGTATTTTCTCAATTCACGAATCTGTTCAACTTTAGAATCAGGAATAGCTTGGGCAATCTCTTCATCCGTTTTTCCTTCAAGCAACATGAGAGTAATTTCAGCCGTTAACTTACTGCCTTTTTCAATCCCTCTCTTTTCACCTTTTGCAATTCCTCTCTTCTCACCTTTTTCAATTCCATAATTATAAACAGGTGTCATAAAATCATCCATAGTATTCATCTCCTTCGTTAAATCATGATCATTGATATTCACGTAACACTCTTTGAGTCGTGATTCTTTCTGCTCTACTGTTAGAGCCTTGGAAAAAAGATAACAGAGAATCTTAAATGAAAGAAATTCTTTTTCCTTGATCTTATCTACGTTTTCTTCTGATGTATAAAGATAAAGATAAAAGCTTCTGAAAGCTTCCTTCGATCCATCCATATAAATAAATTTGCCTGTATCAAGACGATAAGGGAAGCTAGGCATCATATCAATATGACCTTCATCGTCATTTCGCGGATTAAGGAAGACCCAAATCGAATAGAACTTATGATCAAATCCATCATCCTTATTATACTTTGCTTTCATAAGGTTGATATAGTTCTCATTTCTTCTAACAATATTATAATCGTATTTATTCTGAATTTCGATATCGATGTGAATTTTTTCATGTCTTTCCTCTCCGTTAGGAAGAGGCAGATCGTTTCTGATGGTAAGGAAGTTATCGGGAATCACATAACCTTTCTTCTTACCTGGATGTGATACAGTCTCAACCTTCACATCGGATAAAATCTTTCTAAGATCATCATCGCTCAAGTCTGCAAGATCGTTAACGAAGTCTCTTAATAAAGGTACTAAGATTTCCACGTTTCTGATGGCTCTTTTTGCAGCTTTGTCATACTGATTGTTTTCTTCAATAAATGAATTCTTCATATTCTGTTTGGATTTTTTCATAGGGCAAAAAAACTCCTACTTAGTTGAACAACAAAAAGAGGCAAATCTTCGCATAATGAAGAAAAAACTTAAAATTTTTTAATGTTTCTTATCTGAAATAAAAAAAAGAGGAACACGAAGTTCCTCTATGTTTATAGTTTATTTAACCTATTATTTTACAGTTAATAATTCAAGGTAGTTAGTCTGACCAACAACACCTGGAGTACCACCAGTTACTAAGATCTTAGCACCTGGTTCAATACCATTTTCTCTAGCGACAACGTTAGCTAAGTTGATTAAGCCTTCTTTAGACTTCATTTCGTTAACTAATACTGGCTTAACGCCCCATACGATGGCTTCTTTCTTAACTGTATCTTCGTAAGGAGTAGCGGCAATGATTGGACATTCTGGTCTGTAACGTGACATACGGTTTGCAGTTCCGCCTGTTTCTGTGAAGGCAATGATTGCTTCAACATCGAAGTTATGAGCGATTTCTGCAACTGACATACAGATTGCTTCAGAAGTGTTCTGATCTGCAGACTTCATAGCTCTTCTGAATAAATGACCATAGTCGATCTGAGTTTCAGTCTTACGAGCGATCTTAGTCATTGTACGAACTGCTTCTTCAGGATATTTACCCTGTGCAGATTCACCTGATAACATGATTGCATCAGTACCATCATAGATGGCATTGGCAACATCGGAAACTTCGGCTCTTGTAGGTCTTGGGTTTTCCTGCATAGATTCAAGCATCTGAGTTGCAGTAATAACTGGTTTACCAGCCTGGTTACATTTCTTGATGATTGATTTCTGAATACCAGGAACATCTTCTGCTGGGATTTCAACACCTAAGTCACCACGGGCAACCATGATCCCATCAGATACCTCTAAGATCTCGTCGAAGTTCTTAACACCTTCAGCACATTCGATCTTAGGGAAGATTCTGATATCAGGACAATTCTGTTCTACTAATAATCTTCTCATGTCTAAGACATCCTGAGGTCTTCTAACAAATGAAGCTGAGATGTAATCAACTTTCTGTTCGCAACCGAAGATTAAGTCACTTCTATCTTTTTCTGAGATGAAATCGAACTGTAATGAAGCTCCTGGTACGTTAATACCACGTTTATTCTTTACACGACCACCGTTAGCGGCAACTGTGTAGATTTCTTCGCCTTCAACATGGTCAACTAATAATTCCACCTGACCATCGTTAACTAATACGAAATCACCTGGCTTAACATCTTTATAAAGATCTTTATAAGTAATTGTGAAACGATCAGAAGTACCAACGATGTCTTCTGTCGTAATGATTGAAACCTGACCCTTAGTGAATTCAGTTGCGCCACCTTCGAAGTCACCAGTTCTGATTTCTGGACCCTTCGTATCAAGCATAATTGCAACATCAGTACCTAATTTCTTGTTCACTTTACGGCAAAGAGCCATCTTTGCAGCATGTTCTTCGTGATCACCATGTGAGAAGTTACAACGCATGACGTTCATACCTGCTTTAAATAACTTTGTAAGCATTTCTTCGTTGTCTGAAGCAGGACCAATTGTACATACAATTTTAGTCTTTTTCATTTTATCTTTTGCCATTTTTCTTCTCCCTTTTATATTTATTTTTTAGCAATTGGACCTTTTGTCCACGCCCTTATCTTAACAAAGCTAAAAATAAAAAACAAGAGATATCAATGAATGTAAACACTAACATTTAAAAAAATTCACAATCTTTACTTATCTCTTACATTTTCTTGTATTTATGGGCCTTTTCTTTTCTCCTCATGAAAATGATCCAACAAAAAAGAGAGCCGAAGCTCTCCTTATTAACGAAGTTTTAATACGTCATCGTAAATGCCCTGTGGCACTTTTCTCTTATGTTCGAATAACGTTAAGATTGGTTCTGCAACGATGTCTTCACCCTGCTGACATACGCAAAGACCACCCTTGCCTTCTTCAAGTAATTCAACGGCTTTAATGCCCATACGTGAAGCTAAGATACGGTCTCTGGCTGTTGGACGACCACCACGCTGCATATGACCTAAGACATTGGCACGTGTTTCGAAACCAGTTTCAGCTTCGATATGTTTAGCCAATTCCTGAACATCTGTAATATGTTCTGTAATAACAACGATGGCATGTTTCTTATCAGATGCCTTAGATAAACGTAAACGTTCAATGACTTTCTGTTCATCAAAACCAGTGTGGGATGTAATGATGATTTCTGCACCAGCTGCGATGCCGGCATTGACTGCTAAGTCACCGCAAGTACGACCCATAACTTCAAGAATCGTACATCTCTGATGAGAACCAGATGTATCTCTTAATTTATCAAGTGCATCAACGATCGTATTCAATGCTGTATCAAAACCGATCGTATAGTCTGTATCAGGAATATCGTTATCGATCGTTCCTGGAAGACCAATACAGTTCACACCCATCTTTGTTAATTCCAGAGCCCCATGGTAAGACCCATCGCCACCGATTACGACTAAGGCTTCCATACCAACTTTGTTCATCTGATCGATTGCTTCCTGACGAACCTTAGGATCCTTGAATTCTGGGAAACGGGCAGACTTTAACATCGTACCACCAACGTTGATAATGTTACGAGTTGAATGTCTATTGAATTTATAGAACTGACCATCATGTAAGCCTTTATAGCCTAACATAACGCCGTAACAATCAATACCTTTATTAAGACATGTTCTAGCAACGGCACGTACAGCCGCATTCATACCTGGCGCATCTCCACCTGAAGTTAAAACACCAATACTTTTTACCATTAATATTCACCTCTCCAAATATTTCTCACTATACTAAGTTTACCACAATTCGATTCAATTGAATATTAAAAATTGTGAAACTTTATGATTTTAACCGTTCGATCTGCATCTCTTCGCACATCGTGCTGATCTTGGCACGAATCTTACCTGCTCTTAACATTTCTGAGGCATCACGCCGGATACTATATACGTCATCAAGCTCCCCTAAACGGAACATCGATGTGATAAATGTCGGCAGACGATTGATATCACGATAGTTCAAGATCGTCAGCAAGATCTCATCACGAGACCAGCTCGTAATATTTTCTTCCCCTAAGCCATCGATCATCAAATAGGGCACATCTAAGATCACTCGCATAAAGGACTGATCATTGGAACTAAAGCTGTTTTTGATGTCGATCAAAAAACTTGGAAAATGCATGATGCCGACATCATAGCCTCTTTTCGCCAGCTGGTTCATTAACGCCGCCATCAAAACGGTCTTCCCGCTGCCGGAATCACCATATAAATAGAAGCCTTTGCCAAAAGGCGCATTTAAGTAATCGAGCATTTTGGCAATCGTCAGTTTATTGGTTGGACTTAAACGGTTCATATTTTCAATAAACTGATTATGATGGAAATCACTTAAGGCTAAGTTACGGGAAATATTGTTATAAACGAAGTGGGATAAGATGAGCTGTTCCTGCTCCTTCTCCTTGCCGTAATGACAGTACTTCATCACTAACGAGATCGTATTTCCATCATAGTCAAGCATCGTACGGACGCCCTTCGTGACCTTTTGACAATCCTGAATGCCTCGACAATGCATACACTTTTTAGAATCCTCCTCAAAGTTTAACAGCTCGGCCCAGCCATCGCTGATCGCCGACTTAGGCACATGGTTACTCATCACAAAGTCATGAATCTCTTTATTTTTTAATAAGGCATTGAGACTCTCTTTTTTACGCTCTTTGAGATCATCGGATAACGTCACAGACTTTGATACATCTAACATTCATCTCACCTCACTTAATATTATCCATCAGGGATCCCAGATCGATATCCCCGGTATTGACTTGGTTGTTTGTGGGCTCTACGCGCAAAGGCGCAGGACTTGTTTTCGAACGATCGACGGGACGACGATTTTTGGGACTGTGCTTTTCATTAAAGGCGATCGTTTCTTCATAAGCGGCTCTCGCCGTCTTGATCTTCTTACGAGCCCAGGCGGCGGCGATCGTTTCACAGTAGTTGGCTGCTAAATGATTATTATTTTTCGTTAAAACATATTCGATCAGTACATTGACAACGCCAGGACTTAAATGTAAGTTCATCATTAAATTCTCACAGATCTCCAGATCATGCAGCACCGGTTCCGCACCGCCCTGCTTACTCTTTAACAGTTCATAAGGGGACACAGATTCCAGATAAGCTAAGTGCTGACTTAATGGATCATTCGTTTCAAAGATGCTCTTTTCCTTCTCTGGCGTACGATGATAGACCTCATTTAAGGACGCTTTATGATCTTTATAGTAAGCCTTATGACAGGTCTCTTTAAATAAGGCTGGCTGGAAGCTGCCATTTTGCATACTATCACGTACTAATGAGGCTAATGTGATGGCATCAAGATTATAAAGGATGCCCATCTGCTTGATCAGCCCTTCCTGATTTCGAATCTGATGCATCGGCAATGAATCTTCCTTTAAGGTCTCATAAAATAAGGTCAAGTCATAATCGAAGTTAACGATGCCTTCCTGTAAACTGGCCATATGGCCTTTCGTCTTTAAAGGACGGACAGCTTTGAGATCCACACTGAAGATGTCATTGAATGAAACATTCTCTTCTTCATACGCCTTCTTATCTTCGACCGTGATACGGAAATAGCTTTCCGTCAGGGCTAATTCTTCCTTGCCGATCGTATGTTTCAAAAGTGAGACCAGTAAGGCATTATGAAAGAACTTCTTTAAAGACAGTGGCGCCTTTAAAACAAATAAATAATGCGTCGCACTTTTCTTATAGATCTTAAGCAGACCGATCCCCGCTAACATCTTGCTGGCATCTTCCAAATGATCAATGGAGAGATTCAAGCTATTCGTGATCCTTGTCATCAGCACTTCTCGATGGACTCTTTGCATACGTCTGGCTTCGGCACTTAAAAACTGATAAAGACTGTACGCCTCATTACCGATCAGTGGTAAATAAAGATAGCTGAGCACGTCCCGCTGGATCTCATCTAGTGGATAACACGCTTCCGCTAAGTATGTATCACTTTTTTGCATGTGTGCTCACCTTCCTTAAAAATACCTCGACCTGTTTTTTAAGAGCCTCTAGATCTTTCGAATTATCGATCACATAGTCTGCTCTCTTTCGTTTCTCACTTAAAGGCATCTGGGATCGAATTCTCCTTATCGCCTCTTCACGAGAAAACCCATTACGCTCCATCAAACGAGTGATCTCCGTTTCTTCATCGACAACGACCACGGCCACTTCATCACAGAGGTCATCAAAATGAGCCTCATATAAAAGCGGGACATCTAAAATGACGATCTCACCTTTAGCCTTTTCAATGCCCTCTTTGATCGTTTTTCGTACATAAGGATGAATGATGGCTTCTAAGTCATGACGCGCCTTTTCATCACGAAAAACAATGGCACCTAATTTACGGCGGTCGATCTCGCCATTTGTGAGGCAGTCAAAACGTTTCACCATCGCCTCATAAGTTGGTGAACCCACTTCATAGGCCTGATGGGCGATTTCATCGGCGTCAAAGATCGTCAGACCATGTTCTTTTAACAATTTTGAGACCGTTGACTTACCCGTGGCGATCCCGCCTGTTAATCCTATGACTCTCACTTTGAAACGTCCTTGATCTTTTCGAACATCTCACTTAAATAGATCGTATCGGAAAAGCTCATGAGCTGATCTTCGACCTGTAAATGTTCAATATCTTGATGCACAGCTTCAATTTCTGGATGGAAGTCATCATAAGGGATCTTCGCCGTTAATGTATACGATTCATCACCGATCTCGACGATGGCTTCTTCTGGACGATAGTAAGGATCAAGCATAACGGATCCTTTTGTCCCCTTGATGATGCCTCGACGATCTCTTGGACGATTCATCGCACATTCGACGATGCCTTTGACCCCATTTTCAAACGTCAATGTGACTTGATCATAAACATCTACGCCATATTGATGTTCCACTTTGTTTTCAATGTTCACAACAGGTGTCCGCACGAAGTCAAAGAGAAACGCTAAGCCATAGACACCAGTATCATAGAGGGCTCCACCCATTTTATGATCAAATAAGTAACGTTCGGGATCATAAGGCACTTCACTTAAGAAATGATTTTCAATCGATACGATGTCGCCGATCATGCCATCGGCAATATTTTTACGTAACACCTTGATCAGCGGTATAAAGCGTGTCTTCATGGCTTCCATAAAGAAGAGATGACGATCCTTAGCCATCTGTGTGATCTCTTCGGCTTCCTTTTTGGTAAGAAAAGCCGGCTTTTCACAAAGCACACATTTATAGTGTTCTAAGGCTTTCTTACATAACTCATAGTGAAGACCATGAGGGACCGCAATATAAACGACATCGATCTCTTCATCATTAAAGAATGCGTCATAGTCGCCATAGACATGGTCTGGTGCATAAGCTTTAGCGAAAGCATTCTGTTTCTCTTTGGAATGACTGGCAATGGCATATAAATGTCCAACATCACTGTGCGACAGTGAGTCACAGAAACGTTTAGCGACATTGCCAAGGCCAATAACGCCCCAGTTTAACATAATCAGTACCTCCTTTTTTGACAGACGGGACAGAAATACGTACCACGTCCATTTAATTGAATTTTTTTAATTGGTGAATGACAGACACTGCATGTCTCTTGCGCATGCACTTTGAGCTTGACCTGAAAGAGGCCAGTGATGCCATTGGCATCAAAGGAATGGATCGTCGTCCCGCCCTGTTTGATGGCTTCTTCAAGAATCTGATCAGCGGTCATGATCAGTTCCTTGACTCGCTTTTTAGAAAGACGAGAGGCTCTTGTCCGGGGATCCAAACCTAAGGCAAAGCAGATCTCATTGGCATAGATATTGCCGATGCCCGCCATGATCGACTGATCAAGAAGTAATGTCTTGATCGGGAGATGACTCTTATGGATCTTTGGATAGACCTCCTCAAAGGTCGCCTCGCTAGGATCAGGTCCTAGTTTATTTAGTGGCGGCATCTCATTATAGTGAATAGGATCGATCAATTTCATGCGTCCAAACTTACGGGTATCGTTGTAACGAAGATCCGTGCCATCTTCTAAATGGAAGATGACATGGTCATGCTTTTCATACAGTGTGTCCTGTGATTTAATATTATATTTTCCTTCCATTCGTAAATGAGAAAGAAAGGCGACATCATCAAGAAGGAAGATCAGATACTTCCCTCTGCGTCTGATGTCACAAATGTGCTGTCCGCTGACCTTTTGGATAAAGAGGTCAGGATCATCTTCAATGATCTTACTGTAACGAACGTCTACACTTTCAATGATTTTATGTAAAACGAAATGTTTTAAGGTCCTTCTGACCGTTTCGACTTCTGGTCCTTCTGGCATAGCTCCACCTACTTCAGATCACACCAGTTTTTCGCATAGTTGCCTTCCACTTTGAGTGGCACAGACATCGCAAATGCGGTTTCCATGGCTTCCTTGACCACTGGCATAAAGGCTTCGATCTCATCTTCATAGACATCAAAGATCAATTCATCGTGTACCTGTAAGATGATCTTCGATTTGAAAGAATGGGCTTTGATCGCTTGATCAACTTTAATCATCGCTAATTTCATGATATCCGCACCAGAGCCCTGAATAGGCGCATTCATCGCAAAACGTTTGGCCTGTTCACGAACGACGAAGTTCTTGTCGTTGATCGTTGGGATAAAACGTTTACGATTTAAGACCGTTGAGACATAGCCTTGTTTCTTACACGTTTCAACGATGCTTTCCATATACGTCTTAATTTCTGGATAGGTTTCATAGTAACGGGCAATAAAGTCACGCGCATCACTTAAGCTCATGCCAATATCTCTGGCTAAACGATATTCTGTCATCCCATAGATGATGCCGAAGTTGACGGCTTTGGCCTGACGACGCATCTGTGGAGTGACGTCTTCATCAGGAACGCCAAAGACTAAGGCAGCCGTATGCGCATGGATATCCTTGCCTTCCTTGAAGGCCTCAATCAGCTTTGGCACCTGAGCTAAATGAGCTAAGATACGTAATTCGATTTGGGAATAGTCAAAGCTTAACAGATAGCCATGATCAGAGATGAAGGCCTTACGGATCATCTTGCCTTCTTTCGTACGCACGGGAATATTCTGTAAGTTTGGATCGACAGACGATAAACGTCCCGTCTGTGTCAATGTCTGTTTATAGATCGTATGGATCTTGCCATCGGTAAAGATCTGTTCCTGTAATCCTTTTAAGTAAGTCGAACTTAATTTTGTGAGCATACGATAGCGTAAGACTAATGGTACGATTGGATGCTGGTCATAGATCTTCTCTAAGATATCCTGGCTTGTCGAATAGCCGGTCTTTGTCTTCTTGCCATTTTTGAGGCCTAACTTTTCAAAGAGGATAACGCCTAACTGTTTTGGTGAGGCGATATTGAAGTTCTCTCCTGCTAAGTCATAGATCTGACTTTCGATCTCACCGATCTCCTGGTCAAAGGCACGGTCCATATCCTTTAAGACATGTTCATCGACTTTGGCGCCCTGTTCTTCCATATCCGCTAAGATAAATGTCACAGGCATTTCAATATTTTCATAAAGATCATACTGATCCTTTTCTTTTAACTGCTTTTCGACCTGTGGTTTGAGGTCATAGATGCATTTGGCTTTAGAAAGACAGTCTTTGGCCAGTAAAGCTGTCTCAGGAATATGACGTTTTGCTCCTTTGCCATACACTTCTTCCTCATACATGATCCCTTCATAGTCATAGAATTCAGAAACGTTCTTCATGGATTCCTTGACTGATGGAGATAAGACATAAGTCGCTAAGGATAAGTCAAAGTCCCAGCCGGCGCTCTTGATGCCATTCACGTCAAGGCAACAAATATTGCTCTTGATCGCAAAGCCAAACTTTTTACGTTTGTCATCATTCAAATAAGCCATGAAGTCAGGATCCTGATCGGCATGTTCCTTATCAATAAAGAAAGACTGTTCATCATTATAAAGACCATAGCCAAGGATCAGACCACGATGATAATTATCGCCATAGATGGCTACATATAAAGCAGAATCCTTTGTGACTTCTGGGGCTTTTTCGACGATCGTCACTTGCACAGGTTCTCTTTTTGGCTGATTGGTCAAAGAGATCTCACGCATCAAGGAGTTCATATCATACTTCTTAAAGAAGGCTCTTAACGTGTCGAAATCATAGCCATCATAACGGGCAATATCCAATGTCACATCCAATGGGATATCCGTTAAGATCGTCGCCACTTCCTTAGACATTTTCGCATCTTCGATTCCGGCACGGACCTTTTCGCCTAATTTGCCTTTGATTTCTTCTTTATGTTCATCGATGCCTTCGATCGTATCATACTGATGAAGCAGCTTTAAAGCAGTCTTTTCTCCGACCCCTTTAATGCCTGGGATATTATCAGCGGTATCGCCCATTAATCCTAACATATCACGGACCTGATCTGGACGGATGTCCCATTTGTCCTTTAATGTCTGAGGATCATAAATATCTAACTGTGTGACCCCTTTAACGGTACGATAGATCGTCGTCTGGTCTGAACATAACTGAAAGGCATCTTTATCACCAGTAAAGATGGACACCTTTAAGCCGTTATCTTCACCAAACTTCGCGAGTGTACCGATGATATCATCCCCTTCATAACCTTCCTTCTCATAATAAGCAATATTATGTGCTTTTAAATATTCACGTACCATCTCAAACTGAGGGATCAGTTCTTCTGGTGTTTCTTTACGGGTCGCTTTATATGTTTCTAACATATCGTTTCTAAACGTATGCTTGCCGTAATCAAAAGCCACTAAGACATATTTGGCATTGCGCTCAAGGATCTTCTTCATCATGCGGGCAAAGCCAAATACGGCATTGGTCGGAATATCATCTTTATTTTTCATAAAATTCCCATTGTATCCAGTGGCATAGAATGCTTTAAATAACAGGGAATTTCCATCTATTAATACTAATTCTTCCATTTATTTGAGTTCCTTTACTTGATTTATGATTAAAGAGAGACGATCTTTCATCTCCACACGTACATTCATGGCGAGGATCTTACCTCTTTGTAAGACTTCATGATAGCGGGTATACTGGCGAGAGAAGCAGACAAAGTCTTCTGAGCCGGTCTCATCACTGCCATCTAAGAAGGCCATTTCATTGCCTCGCTTATCGACGATAATACGAATGGCATTGATATACACTAAGACTTCGATCGTCTGTCCAATATGTTCATTCACATCAATTAGGCTGACAAAGTGACGATGCAAGGCCTGCTTACGCATGGCGATCGGATGCGTACTTAAATACAGCCCTAAGACTTCCTTTTCATTTTCTAAACGACCATAACGATCTTCATCGACATGGACAAAGATCGGCTTCTGATCCGTCGTTAATAACGGTGCAATATCGGCATAATTCAAAAGCATCTCGATATTCTGCTTCATAAAGGCACGATTATCAGAGAAGCTGTCAAACGCTCCCGCATCGATCAACGATTCGATCATCTTGGTCGAGATCTTATGATCATGCATGCGTAAGAAGAAGTCGATCAGATCCTTAAACGGACCATGGGCTTCACGCTCTTCATTGATCTCACGATAGCCAGCCAGACCAACATTCTTAATGGCCGTTAAGGAATAACGAATGCCATCCTCTTCGACCTTGAAACGATCAACGGACCAATTGATGTCCGGTCTTAAGACTTTGACACGATAACGCTTGGCCTCTTCGATCGTACGAATTCTTGAAGAAGCTGAAGCCCCTTCATTTGATAAGATCGAGGCAAAGAAATAAAGCGGTTCATTCGCTTTTAAATACGCTAGGTCATAAGAGATCATTCCATAAGCGACCGAATGGGATTTATTGAAGCCATAGTTGGCAAACTTCAAGATCAAATCATAGATCCTCTTGGCCACATCCTGGGGATAGCCATTTTGCGACGCTCCAGTGATAAAGTCATTTTCAAAACGCTCTAAGTCCTTTAGCTTCTTTTTTGAAACGGCCTTTCGGATCATATCCGCCTTCCCTAAGGAGAAGCCGGCGATGACCTGGGCGATCTGCATGATCTGTTCCTGATAAATAATGATCCCATAGGTGGACGATAAGATCGGTTGCAGTGCTGGGACAATATAATCGATTCGCTCCTGGCCGGCTCTTCGTCTTAAATAAAGAGGAATATTTTCCATTGGACCTGGTCGATACAGGGCGATCGCATCGACGATATCATGGAAGCTACGAGGCTTCATCTTCATGATCAAAGAGCGCATGCCGGAAGATTCAAGCTGGAAGACACCAAACGTATCGCCTCTTGAAAGCATCTGGTAAGTCTTTGGATCATTCAGAGGAATGGTATTTAAGTTGAGCTTATAGCCACGATAGATCTCAATATCTTTTAAGATATAAGAGATCATCGTTAAGTTACGTAAACCTAAGAAGTCCATTTTGAGGATCCCGGCCTTTTCAATATAGTCTTTAGAATACTGAGACATGACCTGAGAACTTGGGCCAATGACAAGTGGCACACTTTCATCAAGCGGTCTTGTACTCATGACGACCCCGGCGGCATGCATGGATATATTACGAGGCAGATGTTCGATCAGACTCATCGGTCCGATCAAGCGACGTAATGTTTCATCACGATTGATGAGCGCCTGAAAGGAAGCTGACGTCTGATACATCTGTGTGATGCTCTTGCCATTCTTTGGTCCAGTCGGAATATTTTTGGCCACGATTTCTAACTTCTTTAACGGGATGCCCATGACCTTCCCAATATCCTTGATGGCCACTCTTGGACCATAGGTATTGAAGGTGACGATCTGACAGACATGATCAGCGCCATACTTCTTCAAGACATAGTCGACAACTTCATCACGACGGTCATCCTGGAAGTCCACATCGATATCTGGCATGGACACACGTTCAGGATTTAAGAATCGTTCAAAAAGCAGATCATAGGCCAATGGATCGACATTGGTGATCCCTAATACATAGGCAACTAATGAACCAGCGGCCGAACCACGTCCAGGGCCGACTAAGATGCCATTCTTTTTCGCATAGGTCACATAGTCCCAGACGATCAAAAAGTAATCATCAAAGCCCATCATATGAATGATCGATAATTCATAGGAAAGACGTTCCCGATACTTGTCGGGAATGGGACGATTGCCAAAGCGTTTTCGTAAGCCGACGCCACAGAGATCATGTAAGTAGCGCTGCTTATCAATATGGGGATCCATCGGATAATAAGGTAGGTTCTTCTGATTCGTCGGAATCGTGGCTTTGCACATATTGGTAACTTCGGCCGTATTGGCCATGATCTCCGGATCAAATAACATCGCCATTTCCTGTTCATCTTTTAAATAACGTTCATTCGTCTTTGGTTCATGATGAGAATCAAGCGTGATGTTTTTGGCACTAGCCTCTAAAAGATCGACGGCTAAGGCATCCTGCTTTCTAAGGTAACAGACATCATTGCCACAGATCACCTTCACCCCTGCTAGATTTGCTAGTGAGATCAAACGTTTATTTAAATATTTCTGAGCTTCTAAACCATGATCCTGGATCATTAAATAATAATGGGGAAAATATTTTTTAAAGGCTTTTAAATATTTTAAGGCTTCCCCTTCCATTTCCTTTGAGGCATAGGATTCGACAATGCCAAGAGGACTGGCGGAGATCACAACGAGGTGATCGCTTTTCTTGATCAGATCACGAATCGGCAGACGACGCTCGTCGCTTAAATTAATGGCGGAAACGATCTTGATCAGATCAAAATAGCCCTGGTCATCAAGGGCCAATAAGGTCAACGGATAACTTTCCTCATCGATGGCAATTGTCGCCTCGACCCCAAAGATCGGCTTGATGTGTTCTTTAGTACACGCTTCAAAGAATTCAAAAGCGCCATACATATGATCTTCATCACAGAGGGCGATTGCATCCATGTGCTTTGCCTTCGCCATTTTGACAAGATCATTCACGAGGATCGTACTTTTCTGAAAACTATACGCACTCTTTACCTGCAGCTGTCCAAACATTATGCTCGCCCCTTTCTTGTGTATTATAACATAGGTCGACCAAGAGAAAAACAGAGCGTGCTCGCTCTGTTATAATGTCTTGATCTCTTCTAGATCATTCTTGCATGCTTCAATTTCCTGTTCATGACCAATGACGGTAATGACACAGTCTTTTGCGAGAGCATCTAAAATATCGGCATAGGCAAGCAGATCTTCTTTTTTCATCTCTAACATATCATTTCTTAAACGCACTTCATCTTCGTAGGTGATGTCACGTAAGTAATTCCCATCGGCAAGATCTCCCGCACCACGGTCACTTCTTAAAGGTTCCGTTTTGGCAATCGAAGAAATAATGTATTCTTCAATGCCTTCATCACTCTTGACAAAGTCTCTTAAGAAATCGCCAGCATGTTTATAAATATTTAAAGCAGAAGACACATTGGGATCACGATAAGAATAATACGCTAATGTCCCTAGTGAGCCACAGGCAAAACCCGTTCCATAAGCGCCACCTTTGACACGGACTTCATTCCATAAATAATAGTAGCTAAGAAGCGACGAGATCACACGCCAGCGTCCATTATACTGGTGATCAAGATGATAAAGGTTTCCACCTAGGCAGGCATAAGAAACACCATTGGGAATGATCATGCCAACGTTCTTCACAGCTGGGAGATCATAGTTGGCACCAGTGAACGCCTTGCCTTCCTCAAAGTTTGAAATCAAATCATGAATATCGGTTTTTAAGTCTTCGTCAAAATGAGGCGTCGTGACGGAAATGATCATACGATTCTTAATCAGCTGATGCTCTAAGAGATCGACGATCTTTTCAATAAAGGCATCTGACTTCTCATCAAAATGCTTTAACAGATCATTTAAATAATCATAAGCATCTAAGCCATCGACGACTTCATTAAAGAACGCTTCCTTAGAATATCCTGATAAAGTATGACGCATCGCATAGCGATGACCATTGTTAATGATATCATTTCTAAAGTCATCCTGGATCTGTAGGAATAATGTTTTGATCAATGCCTTTTGTGAAAAGTCTGTTTCCGTTAAGACTTCCTTCATGAGACGAACGGCTTCTTTGACTTTGGTCTTTAAGACATTTGTCTTGACCATCAGATAAACATCGACATGATCAAGATCCCCTGGGCGACTTGTCGCCCCGATATCAAAGCTTAAGCGTCCCGTATTGGCTTTCATATCATACAGTAATTCTGTTAAAGAACGTTTTGTAGGCAAAGAGCCTAATAAGTTTGGTAAGAATGAATAGGCACTGAGATCTTCATGAGAAGCAACATCGAGCTTAAAGTAGACATTCATATAGACGATGCCATCTCGTGAAGAAGGATGCGTCAAGACCGTAATGCCATCAACGGTTTCGACCTTTGTCTCTAGTTTTTCTGGTTCTTTATTGAGATCACTTAAGGATAACTTAGGGATCGTCGCTAACGCTTCTTTAGAATCTGGCGTTTCATGCCATGTATCTAAATCTTCATTTTCCTTGATCAAAGCATTGATCTCATCTTCACTCATCTTCTCCTTGATGGCCTGTAGAGAGTGCGCTTCGTCTTCCTGCATCTTCGCATTTAATGTTTCATCAGGAATCATCGTGACAGAAACAACACCTTTTTCATCAAAGAGCTCACTTAAGAGATCTTCATAATAATGCGTTGATAAAGCGTCTTTTAATGAGGCAAAGATGGCATTATAGCTTAAGTATAAAGCAGGATCTCCGCCATAAAGCATGGATGATAAAACAAGTAAGTTACGCATCAAGGCTTTTGGTTCCCCAATATCTCTTGTCGTAAATTCTAACTGATTTAAGGATGCAGATAACTGCGTCTTATTGATGCCATCACGTAGGATCTGCCCAATCGTTTCATGCATGACGCTCTTGATCTCATCTTTGCGATCGGCTTCGGTATTGTCGGCGCCGACTGTAAAGAATGGCTGCATGATGCCATCAGTGACTGCCGTATAGAAATCCTGCGCTAAGTGGGCATCTAAGATGGCCTTCTTTAATGGCGCATCATTAGAACCCGTCAAATAGTCACTTAAGATATTGATTGCAAAGATCTTCTTTGGGTCATCATACGTTGCGGCGATCTTACCAAAGCTGATCTGCGTCTTTTCTTTGACATCTTCACCCTGAGCAACGGGATAATAAGACACGATGTCCTTATTTTCAAAGCGTTCTTCTAAAGGCAGTTCGATCTTCTCATAAGAGGCATCATAATCCTTTAAATAGCCCCCGATCATCTTCAGCACTGTTTCTAAATGAAGATCCCCTTCAAGATAGAAGATCGCATTAGAAGGATGATAGAACTTCTGATGATGCGCTAAGAACGATTCATATGATAACTTGACGATACTTTTCGCATCTCCACCAGAAATATACTGATAAGCATTATCAGGATAGAGACCACGCATCATTTCATTATCGATCATCGTATCAACGGATGAGTTAGCCCCTTTCATTTCGTTTAAAACGACCCCTTTATAGACTGGTGCGTCGTCTTTTTGTCTTAATTCAATATGCCAGCCTTCCTGCTCAAAAATCTTTTTATTATGATAGATAGCTGGATGAAAGACGGCATCTAAATAGACATCGGTCAGGTTCAAGAAATCCTGTTCATTTTTTGAAGAGACCGGATACATTGTTTTATCCGGGAACGTCATCGCATTTAAGAACGTATTCATGGAGCTTTTTAAAAGCTCTACGAAAGGTTCCTTCACGGGATAGCGATCAGATCCGCATAAAACAGAATGTTCTAATATATGAAAGACACCAGAATCATCTTCTGGTAAAGTTTTAAATGTGACACTGAAATGTTTATTCACATCTTTTGTGGCTAAATACACAAGGCGTGCATGTGTTTTTACGTGGATGAATTCATAAAGAGTGCCCTGACATTCAGGAATCTCTCTTTTGCGTTCAAGCTGAAATCCACTAATTTTTTGATTTTCCATCAATTCCATGAATATACCTCCATGTTGCCTATTATACACGAAATTATCCCGTTCGGGTAGCGATTCACTGCGACAATCGAGCCTCGTCGTTTCTTTTACAAAGCGTATAAAAAAACCATCTGATTGCTCAGATGATTTTGCTTATTGATCCACTTCACGCCACTTCTGTCCATCAAAAGCGGTGATCTTGCCATTGTCATTTTTTTCAATCTGTCCGGAAACCGAATAATGGATCCCATCGTTTGTATTGTGGACGTCATGAACAAAGACAGCTCCGCGATAAGTTTCTGGAATTGGCTTATGGGAATGATAGTGATAGCTTAATGTTAAAACAAAGCCATCCACGCTTTCCTGCATGATCGATAAACAAGCAGAGACAAGACTCTGTGTGCTGTCTTCATCGACATAAAAACGTCTTGGATTGAGTCCCGCACGATCGGCTAAGTCAGCCATACACTGATCAGTACGTGTCCCAACATCTTCTAAGAGCTGAGCTAAAAATTTCTGACTTTCGACGACATCTCTCACAAATGTGAGGCCATCATTCGTCTTTAGATCTCTTAATTCAGCCATTACTTGTCCTCCTTCACGTCATGCCACTGTCCATCATACATGCGCTTAGATCCATCCTGATACGTATAATGTAATTCTGGTGAGAAATTTGAAACCAGGTCGCCGTTATCATTAAAAGAGATGCCAGCTGAATAAATATAACCAGTGATCTCCTTAATGTCTTTCTGACGAGTACGATATTGATACACCATGATCGGATAATCAATCTCTTCTTCGTTATAAACATCGATGGCTGCTTCATAAAGACGAGATTGTCCCTTGTCATAAGCGACATTTAAACGATTGACGTTTAAATCGAGTGTCGTAATGAAATTGGCCATCGCATTATCGGCGGCACTGCCGATGGCATCGATCAGCTGAACGATTGCTTCAGCTAAAACTTTTGTATCTTCGACAAACTTTTCACCATTATGACTATGTAAACTTTTATCGTAATTATCCATATTCTCACCTACTCATCTGATAAGAACCATGATTCACCATCATAGCCATAGTGCAGACCATTTGCATCCTCACGATAGATTTCGGCAGAAACTGAGAAGTTGACTTCATTGTCATCAGTGACTTCTCCATCAGAGACAAAGACAGCGGATGTGATCTTTGATGTGCTTGCTGGATCATCATATGTATACGTAAAGACAGCCATATCATCCTGGGCTTCATCAGATAAAATGGCTACGGCGACAACATAAAGACCCGGCAGTTCTTCTTCGTTTTCGTTGATCACGAAACGATCGGGATCTAAGCCAGCCTTTGTCGCATTGTAGGCCATGCAGGCATCAGCCGCATTACCGACTGTCTCCATGACTTCAGTAATGGAATTCTGTGTATCGATCCAATCTTTAATAAAAGCGGCACCATTTTTTGTATGTATTTCATCATCAATGGCTTTTAATAATTCTTCATCCATTTGTTTATACACTCCTTTTTTCGTTATGTCCCCATTATACCAAAAACTTGATGGCTATGCGTTAAAAAAACGTAAAAAAGACAGGTTCACCCTGTCTAGTCATGTTCATTGATATAATCCTGGATCGTATGTTCGACATACTGCGCAATTTCCGTTGATTTCATCTTATGATAATCTTCATACATCAGCGGTTTGAAATAGTGGATCTGACAATGTACTTTCTTCAAAGAGTTATAGTCTAAGACTTTAAAGCAGTTGATCATGGCACAAGGCACGATTGGGACCTTGGCATCGATGGCCGCTTTAAACGATCCACCCTTGAATTCATTTAAGGTATTGCCCTGCTTGGATCTGGTCCCTTCCGGGAAGATGACAGCGGGAATGCCTTCCTTTAGTTCCTTGGAAGTCGTCCGAATAACTTTCATGGACTGACGCAAGTTTTCACGGTCGATTGCATAATATTCCATAAAGTCCATCACTTCAGCCGCTAACTTCACCTTACGTAATTCCTTTTTATAAACGATCTTGAAAGGACGATCGATGGAATCAAATAAAGCTAAGATATCAAACATGCCCTGATGGTTTGGCGTCACAAGATACCCGCCTTCTTTAGGCAGATTTTCTGTTCCGCTAATTTCTAAGTCGACACGGGCTCTTTTGGTCGCTTTCATCAAAAGCTTTCGTGTCCAGCCGATGCGTTCCTCTAAGGAATAGTCATTCATATGCTTATAATACTTTTTGATCTCATGTAATGTACGGGGTACATCAAAAAAGAAGCGGATGACGATAAATACTAATCTAAGCATGGTTCTCCCTCACATATTTCTCTAGTGTAAATGTTTCAAAAGGAATCTTTTCCTTTAGCACATAGCCATGGCCATGAAAGTCTGGGAAATACGTTTCCCCGCTATGATGACCAGGAATACGGCTTAATAAAAGTACATCAGCCTCATCTAGAGCCTGCTTATAGATTCCTGCCCCGCCGCAGATGAATAGATCCTTCTGTTCTTTTTTATACTGATCGATCACCGCTTTGAGATCATGAGCCACACTCACTTTCTCATTTTGATAATCCGATCTTGTCACAACGATGGTATGACGTCTTGGCAAAGGGCGTTCACCCATAGCCTTGAAAGTCTTCATACCAAATAAGACATCATGATCCAGCGTTGTCTGTTTAAAATGTTTTAAGTCTTCTTTATTAGTCCAAGGCATCCCATTGGCGGTGCCTTCTTTACCAATGAGGAGATCCTCATCGGCTGCCACGATGATGGTAATCACGCTGCTGCCTCCACTTCTCTTTTCATCACTGTGCCTATCGCACAACAGTTTGGTTTATTTCTCTTTTTTGCCAAAGTAGGCATCAATGCCGTCGGCCATGCCTTCAGCCATCTTCATCTGATACGCATTCAAAACAAGTAAATGATCTTCTTTACGATTATACATTTCTCCCATTTCGATCAGCGCTGTTGGCATTTTTGCCCAGTTTGTGGCCGTCAGGTCATCTCTTTTATAAATGCCACGATATTTTGCTTTCGTCTTCGCTTTAACGGATTTGGCAATCAGCTTAGAAAGCTTCAAAGCTTTTTGGGCCTGCTTCTTTGACATAAAGCGATTATGTAATGTTGGTGTACACATAAAGAAGCCATGTACGCCAGTATTATAAGTGCCGTCACAATGAATGCGCACCATGATCTTCGCATGGGCCTTGTTGGCGATCTGCGCACGCTTGATGTTTGTCACATTGACGTTCTGCTTCGTTCTCGTCATCACGACCTTATAGCCACGTTTTTCTAGTAGCTTCTTTAATTTCTTGGCCACCTTTAAATTCACGACCGATTCTGGCACATGTGTATATTTCCCCTGCGTCCCGCCGCTCACTTTCATTTTACGCAAGCGAGAATGAGGACCGATCTGTTCTTTTCCTAGATTGGCATGTGTCTGATGTCCTGGATCAATACAGACGACCGTCTTTTCTTCTTCAGACTGTACAGGTGAGATCACTTGTAAACAAATCAAAAGGGCGATAAGTCCCTTCATGTCTTCTTCATCCCTTTTCTTTAAATGGCAATTTCGATCTTATAGTCGAAATCATTATATTCATAGTTTTCTAGATGGAAACTATTCTTATTAAAATCATAGAAGTTCTTGATTGTTGGGTCAATACTGAATTTTGGTGCCTCATGTTCTTCCGCTTCTAGTAAATGCTTGGCTAAGTCTAAATGATAAGGCATATAAATATGACAGTTGGCAATACAATGCACAAGTTCCCCTGGTTCAAAACCATAGGCACTCGCCATCGCATAAACGATCAGACTCGCCTGCACGACATTCCAGTTATTAGCCGTGATCATATCCTGTGAACGCTGATTTAAAATGGCATTGAGCTTGCCGCCAACGACGTTGAACGTCATTGAGTAGGCACATGGATAAAGGGCCATTTCTGAAAGATCATGAGGATTGTACATCATCGTTAAGATACGACGAGACGCTGGCGTGTTGACTAACTGATAGATCACACGATCGACCTGATCTAATTTATAGACACCATCACTGTCTTTTTGAATATTGCGATTTTTGAGATCATCACCAAAGGCTTTTTCAAGACCTTCTTTTGTGACATCTTTATAACGAGATAAAGCGCCCATCTGATAGCCATAGGCTTTCCCGATAGAGCCATTTTCATCAGCCCATTCATCCCAGACATGGGAATGCAGGTCATGAATATTGTTGGACTTCTTCTGCCAGATCCAGCTGATCTCATCCCATGCGGATTTCCAATACGTACGTCTTAATGTCATAATCGGAAATTCTTTTGCTAAGTCATAGCGATTGACAACACCAAAGACCGAGATCGTATGAGCCGGTGTGCCATCCTTCCAATGGGGACGGACTTTCTGATCCTCATCCGAATACCCTTCTTCTAAAATGCGTCGAATATTCTGTTTAAAGACTTGATCTGCATAACTCATAGATGTACTTCCTTTCTGATCTTCTCGACGGCATCCTCTGCCTTTTGATCATTGATCAAGTGCAGATCACAAGCGTTGAGATATTTTTCATGTCGCTCTTGATCGAGTGCATAGAGCTTTTCTGCACCATCTTTTAAAAGTGGACGGCCACTCGTATCAACATCGCCGATGATGTTTTTGATGGGACGATCCAAATAAATGACCGTCCCGATTCTCTTTAAGAGCGGAATATTGCGGTCTTTGACCACGACCCCACCGCCCATGGCGATCACGGTATGATCAAGGCCGATAAAATCTTTGAGACATTCTGTTTCATGATCTCGAAAATAATCTTCTGAGATCTTGAACATATCAGGAATGCTCATCTGAAACTTATCGACAAGATAATCATCCGCATCGATAAAATCATAAGAACAAGCCTCTGCTAGAAGCTTGCCCACCGTCGATTTACCAGATCCCATAATTCCAATTAGTACGATATTGCTCATGCTTCTTTCCTTTCATAGTTACCTAATAATCTAAATGAATACGTACAGGCCTTTAATTCCTGTAAAGCAGCTAAAATATTGTAATCACCTAAGTTTCCATCGATATCGACATAGAAATAATATTCCCATGGATTGCCAGGAAGTGGACGGGATTCAATACGTGCCATATTGATAAAATGATCCTTGATAATACGCATGACTTCATACAATGAGCCGACTTCATGACGTAAGGTGAAGACCATCGAAATACGTTCGGCATCGATCTGGGATTCCAGATTCTTCCCAAAGACGATAAAACGGGTATGGTTCGATTTATCATTTTCAATCGAAGGCGCTAAGACATCTAAGTCATATAATTTGGCGGCTTCGGTAGACGCAATGGCTCCGATCTGTGGATCCCCATTTTCGGCGACAAGTTTTGCCGCAGCAGCGGTATTAAGATAACGATGCTTACGAATATGATGGGCATCTAAATACTTGCTTGTCTGAAGTAAGCCCTGTGGATGCGAATAGACCTCCTTAATATCTTCGGCTTTTGCTCCTTTAATGCCAAGTAAATTCTGGGCAATGTATAAAGACTGTTCGCCAACGATAAAGAAACCATATTTTGTGATCAGATCATAGTTATCGTTGATGGCCCCTGTAGAAGAGTTTTCTAGAGGGACAACGCCATAGTCGATCTCACCATCACGCATGGCCACAAAGACATCCTCAAAACGTTCATAGTTCTTCGAAGCGACATCACCGCCAAAATAGGCACGCATTGCCTGCGAAGAGAATGAACCCGGTACACCCTGATAACCAACTGTGATGCCCTCACGCTTTGGCGCTTCGATCTTCAAGGGACTATTAGGCATTAAAGAGGCCTGATAGGCTCTTGATAAGTTCATATTATTCATCACAAAGTTGCGGACATAGTTGATCAGCACTTTGTTTTTCACTCTTGCTAAATTCTTATTGATGACCTGGATCTCACGCTCTTTCTGAAAGATCTTCATGCCATGAGCGACTTTATATTTTACAACATCTTTACTGACGCCCATTCTTTTTTCAAAGAGGTCGATCAGCTGTCCATCAATTTCATCAATTTCCTTTCTGCATGTCTCTAAATCTTTCATTTAAAGCCCTCCATCATATCATAAATTCCTAGGGCAGCCATGGCCTCAACGACCACGATGGCACGCTGCACGATACATGGATCATGACGTCCGACGATTTCTAAAGTCTCATTTTCCTGCGTCTTGACGTTGATCGTATTCTGTTTTAACGAGATCGAAGCCGTTGGCTTGATCGAAACATTAAAGACGACCGGCATGCCATTGGTGATGCCGCCGGTAATACCGCCATTATGGTTCGTTCTTGTCTTGACCTGTTTGTTTTCATCATAATACAGTTCATCATTGGCCTGTGAGCCAAGAGACTGTGTAATATCATCGAGATCCCCAAAAGAAACGGCTTTGACGGCCGGAATACTAAATAACAATGGCGCTAAATGTGATTCCACACTATCAAAGAACGGATTCCCAAGCCCTGCCTGAAGACCTGTGATGGCACATTCGATCTTGCCGCCAACACTATTTTGATGAAGACGGGCATCTTCGATGACCGCCTGCATATTTGCCCAGGCCTCTTCATTGATGACCGGATACTGTTTAGATGCTAATGATGATAAATAGTCACCATCGACATTGACAGGATAACGTTCATCTTTGACATCCTTGACACTTAAGATATGGGCTCCGACCTGAATACCTTCTTTGGCAAGCAATTGTTTAGCAATGGCACCGGCAAAGACGATCGGTGCTGTTAAGCGGCCCGAGAAATGTCCACCGCCTCGTACATCATTGAATCCTTTATATTTTACATAAGCCGGATAATCTGAATGGGCTGGACGCATCTTTTCTTTCAAATAAGAATAATCCTTAGAATGTTGCGAAGTGTTCTTGATCATACAGCAGAGCGGTGCTCCGGTCGTATAACCATCTAAGAACCCACTAAGGATCTCAAATTCATCAGCTTCCTTACGCTGGGTGCTCATTTTATTCTGTCCGGGCGCACGACGCTTCATATCTTTACGAATAGCGTCAAGATCTAATTGGATCCCAGCGGGTAAATTGCCAATGATGATGCCGATGGCTTTCCCATGGCTTTCACCAAATAATGATAATTCTATATGATGTCCCCAGTTAGCACTCATCGAATGAACCTCCTAATTTCTGATAATCTTCAAAAAAGTCTGGATAAGATTTTGCGACACATGATGCATCATCAAGCTTGAAGTCACCATAAGCACGCGTGGCCAAGATGGCCTCCATCATCGCCATACGATGATCGTTGAAACAGGAAAGCTCAGCCCCCTGCACAAAATCGGTACCGGTGATGACCATCGCATCTTCTTTTTCGGCGACCATCACGCCACAGGCTTTTAACACCTCACATGTGGCATGGAGACGATCACATTCTTTGATACGTAATCGTTTCGCATTATAAATCAGACTTGTCCCCTGAGCGACCCCACAGACAGCGGCCATGACGGGAATAATGTCGGGACATTGTGAAGCATCGATATTCGTAGCCTGTAAACGTCCAGGACGCATGAGAACGCCCTCACTTGTTTCTTCTAGGTGAGCACCCATGCTTTCTAAGATCTTAATGGCGGCGCGGTCACCCTGAGCGGACTGAAGATTTAAATTCGTGATCAGAACTTCATTGCCCATCGCCCCGGCTGCTAAATAGTTGGCCGCCTGCGAGAAGTCGCCTTCGACTTCATAATCATGAGCGATGTAGGCCTGTGAGCCTTTGATCGTAAATGTTTCATAATCATCGTTTTCAATCGTAATGCCATACAGCTTCAAAAGATCAAGCGTTAAGTCGATATAGCCTTTGGACTGTAATGGGGAGGTGATATGAATGGTTGAATCCCCTTGACAGAGTGGCAAGGCAAAAAGCAGACCGGTAATAAACTGCGAAGAAATATCACCAGGAATTGAAAATTCTCCAGCTTGTAAAGCACCGTTGATTTTGAGATCTAAGACATCTTTCCCATATGTGTAGTTGATGCCCTGCTTGTCAAAAATATTATAATAGACATCTAATGGACGACTGCCTAATTTGCCTCGACCGGTAAAAGTGACAAAGCGTTCGTTGATCAAAGACACGGGAATCATAAAACGTAATGTCGATCCTGATTCATGACAGTCGATCAAACAATTCTTTTCCGTTAATGTTTGATTGCCATTGATATAGAGCGTCGTCCCCTGTGAAATGATCGTCGCCCCTAAGGCTCTCATGGCATTGATCGTCGCTTCAATATCTAAAGACATAGACACGTTGGTGATGACACTTTCCCCTTTGCTTAATGAGGCGCAGATAATAGCACGATGGGCTAATGATTTGGATGTTGGAACTTTGATCGTTCCTTCTAAATGATGGGGATGAATAATGATGGATTTCATTTAGACCTCCTCAAGCGTTAAGATTTCTTCACGCTTGCCTTTATGGATCTTATAAGCACCGATGTCATCTAAGACGACAAACTGTAAGCTGGAATCAAAGTTCTTTTTATCATGAGAGATGGCTTCTAGTAAAAGATGCGGATCCACACCAGCATGCGTTGGTAATTCATAATGTGTAAGCACTTCGACGATCTCATCACTGCATCCTGGTTTTGTCAGACCCATTTGTTCAGACATGAGCGTCACATCGACCATGCCGATGCCAACAGCTTCGCCATGAGAATAATGATCATAATGATAATACTGTTCCAGGGCATGACCGATCGTATGACCAAAGTTCAGGCAGAGACGATCCCCAAAGTCGAATAAATCTTTTTCGACAACATCACGTTTGATATCCACGCATGTATAAATGATCTCATCGATATCCTGATACAGTTCGGCAAAGTTCTTATACCCTTTTAAGCGGTCAAAAAAGTCACGATCTTTAATACAGCCATATTTAATGACTTCGCCCATACCATCACGAATGAAATGGTCATCAAGCGTCTTTAAAGTGAGCGGATCGATCAGAACGAAGAGCGGATGCTTAAAAGCTCCTACTAAGTTCTTGCCTTGTGGCAGATCTACGGCAACTTTTCCGCCAACGGAAGAATCGACCTGTGCCAACAGTGAAGTTGGGATCTGAATAAATTTGACGCCACGTAAATACGTTGCAGCGACAAAGCCAGCTAAGTCACCGATGACGCCACCGCCAAGAGCGATGATCAGATCAGAACGCGTCAGCTTAGCGTCGAGGAGCTGTTTATAAAGAGAAGGTAAGATCTCAAATCGTTTCGTCTTTTCCCCATGAGGTAAGACGATCTCACTGACTTCATAATCACCAAGTTCATCGACTAATGTTTTTCCATAAAGTGGAAAGACATGATCATCAGAGATGATCGCAATACGGCGTCCCTGATAAACCTTCTTGATGAGCTCTCCAGCATGAGCAAGAGCACCCTGCTCAATAATAATATCATAGCTGTCCTTTCCTAAATTCACATGTAACTGCACAAAAATTCCCCCTTTTGCTTAATGTTTAGACTATTCTATCATAAATCTCTACCAGGCAAAATAAATAATCCTATTTAAAAAAGGAAAATAAAAAGTATTCCATGAGGAACGACCTCCTGGAATACTTACGCTTTAATGGAAATTTGACCATACGACTCATCGGCACTGTTTAATTTATTGGCGACTTCACTCGTCGTTTTGATCGTATAAGATTTGATGACACGTGTCCGATCAGAGAAATCACTGGCGACATCATCATAATGATTACGCTCATCTTCATTGATGATCATAGCCTTAATTTCCCCTGTCTTTAAGGCATTGTACGTCTCTTTCTCTGTTTCGAAAACAGTTGGTTCGATGATCTGATCGTTACGAACTGAGATCTTCGCAATGACCGACGCTAAGTTCTTGACATCAAGCTCATTATAGCCACGCATGTAGCCAAATGTGTAATTTTTTGCATCATCAATATAATGCGCCTCATTATCTTTGAGTACGATCACACTATATGTGTTCTCCACGATGCCGCGTCCGGTAATCAATCTCCCCAGTGTCGTTTCTTTGATCAATAAGGCATCGACAAACACCAGCGCTACACAGATATTGACCTGCAGGAGCTTGCTGATGATATTCATGCCGACGACTTTCTTGATCTTACGCCCATGTTTGCGATAGACTCTACGTTTCTGTGTTCTATATAATAGATGGTTCAACACAAAGAAACCGAGTCCGATCAGAATGAAAGAAAGGATGGAAAGAGAATGAGTGGCCGCTTTGATCACTAAATATAGGATGCTCAGTAATGCTTCAATGAGGTAAAGCATACGTCTTCTAAGCAAAAACGGTATTAATCTTCTCATATGCTGGTCCCCTTTTTATGTATCTATTATAGTAGAAAACACTATCATTTGAAAAGATTAAATTCGAAAATTTTAAAATCTTTTTTTATTTTTCTACAAAAAGGATTCTTTGTCTTACACATCATGATGTAATTTTCTTTCGCTTACTATGCTTATATTACATATATTGCAATTAATATTATTTAATATGCTTTAGTTGCATGATAATCGTTTATTTTTTAGCAGCAAGTCCTCTTCTACTCATGATCTTCTCATTTAGGATCAAATCCTCTTTTTGTAAAACTCTGCAACGTCAACTACGCTTTTGAAGAAAATTGTTGCAAAAGAGAAAGTTTCATAATATAATAGTCTAGCAGTCAAAAAGCTGCCTCGGTGGCGAAATTGGTAGACGCAGCAGACTCAAAATCTGCCGGCTTCAAACCCGTGCCGGTTCGAGTCCGGCCCGAGGCACCATCTATTTGACTGTTTTTTTATTGCCCATGGTCATGCATGGGTCTTTTTTGTATAATGGAAAATGAAAGTGGTGAAAGCAATGGATGAATTTTATAACCGTATGAAAGAGCTTTTAGGAAACGATTATGATGCGTTCCTGAAAGCTTTAGATGAAAGAGAAGTCAAAGGACTTTATTTAAATAATCATAAAAAAGATGTGGATCAGATCCTTGATCAAAAAGCTGTGATGCCCCACCCGCTTGTAAGCAATGGCTATCTCTATGATCCAGACATCTATCAGCCAGGGAAGTCGCCGTACTTCCTAGCTGGCCTTTATTATATTCAGGAACCAAGTGCCATGCTTGTCGCTAATATGATTGACATCAAGGAAGACGACTATGTTTTAGACATGTGCGCTGCGCCTGGCGGAAAATCCTGTCAGGTCCTCAATCGTTTAGGCGAAGACGGCTTACTCATTGCTAATGATATTTCGTCAAGCCGTGCGAAGATCTTAAGTGAAAACATTGAACGCTTTGGAGCGACCAATGCCATCGTGACCAATACCGATCCAATACGCTTTGTCGGTCTTCTTGATGGCTTCTTTGATAAGATCATCTTAGATGCGCCCTGCTCTGGAGAAGGAATGTTAAGAAAAACAGAACTTGCGGCAAAAACATGGTCGCCAGAAAAAGTTCAAGAATGTGCTTCAATCCAGCGCTCCTTGATTGAAGCAGCCTACAAGCTATTAAGACCAGGAGGACAGCTGATCTATTCGACATGTACGTATTCCAAAGAAGAAAATGAAGATATGATTCACTATGCATTGGATCATTTTGCTTTGAAAGTCATTGATCTCCCTAAAAGCCATGGCTTAGAACCTGGCATCGACTTACCAGAAGCCATCCGCTGTTACCCTCATAAATTTAAAGGTGAAGGACAGTTTATGTGCTTAATGGAAAAGACAGGAGAAACAGAGATCAAGAAGCCACGCTTTATGAAACCTAATATCACCAAAGCTTCCTTAAAGAATGTCTCTGACTTCTACAAGCAGTCTTTAAATGTCAAACTGCCGCCCTACTTAGTCGAAAATAAGGGACATATTTATGCCATTAGGCAGCAGTTCCCTGATCTCAGGAAGATCAGAATCTTACGTAATGGCCTCTATTTAGGGGAAAGTCGTAAGAACTACTTCATTCCAAGCTATTCCCTCGCTTTAACGTTAACCAAGCAGGATGTGAAATTGAGCTATGACTTTGATGAAGATTCAGAGGAGATCAAAGCTTATCTGCATGGGGAGACATTAGAAAGCCACGGTCATAAAGGGTATGGGATCCTATTTGTAAGTAGCTACCCTCTTTCCTTCTACAAGGAAAGCAACGCCGTGAAAAATCTATTCCCGAAAGGACTGAGACGATGAGAGTCAACGAGATCAAAACAACGGCCTTAAAATTGTTAGAAGACAATGCCTATGGCTTTTATAAACGAAAGATCATTGCCCATATGTTTGAAGCGGAGACGCTCTGTATTCTTCTGGCCCATAAACGTTCGTTAAATGAAGAATATGCGGCGATCATCGGTCTGCTTCATGATCTCTCGATTGCGATCGACTGCAATGACTTTGGCCATGCCAGCCGTTCAAGCATGCTTGCGAAAAAGATGTTGAGTGAACATGGGGGCTTTACAGAGGAAGAAATCAATCTGATCACCACCGCCATTGCCAATCATTCTACCAAAGAGGTCGTTCAGGACCCTTATAGTGAATGTATTAAAGATGCGGATGTACTCGCCCACGTTATGAATCAGGACGTGCTTGATGGCATCAAAAAAGAAAGAGCTGAAAAGGCTGCTAGAGAATTACTCTAACAGCCTCTTTTTTTTAAAAAAGCAGAGGGACAAGCTCTCTGCAAGCAGACTCAAAAGGAAGTCTATGTATTACGATATGTCGAAAGCCTGCCTTGTATGAACAATTATAGCATTCGCGCATGAACAAGTGTTCAAATTTTAGACCTTCTTTAAAAATTATTCTTTACCATCATAGAAGTGATGAATGGACGCATCGATCTTCTTCATCGATGTATGCATCTCATCTAACTGCTTAGTGAGCGTCGCACTCGTGCGAGCGACCTTCTCATAACGTTCCATCATACGATCACTGTCTTCTTTTAAGGCAATCAAGGCTTTTTCAATTTCCTCTAAATGTAAGGAACGATGATAGTCCTTGGTGATATTCAAGAGCGTCATACAGACACCCATTAACGTACTTGGTGATGTCATTAAGACATGCGCACGATGCGCCTCTTCCATCAGCTGTGATTCATTCTGACAAATATATAAGTAGATGGCTTCACTCGGGATGAACATAATGGCTTCTTCGGTCGTGACCGCCTTGATGATATACTTTTCTGAAATATCCTTAATATGTTTTCGAATATTATTACGGAAATCCACTTCGGCTTGATGATCTTCTGGGTCATCGACAAGCTTTAAGTAGTTTTCACTTGGAAACTTGGAATCAATGATCATCACTAATTCAGAACCAGGGATATGTAAAGCAGCATCGCCGATTCTATGATTTGGAAGTGTATACTGCTTTTCATAAATACCCGTATTCTCCCCTAAGTACATCGATAATAAATAGTAGAGCTGATATTCGCCAAAGGTGCCTCGCTTCTTCGTATTGACCATCACTTCATTCATATTGGCAATGTTCTTACTTAAAGCATTGAGCTTAGCATCAGAGACACTTAAAGATTCTCTTGTTTTCATAAGTTCCTTTAAGATGGCCTGATAGTTTTTCGTCAGATGATTATTGACGGCTTTGTTTTCCGTTAATTCATGACGGTTGTTCAACAGGCCCTGCTCGATGCGATCAAAGCGGTGTTCATTGTTTAACTTCTGTAAGACATTAAATAATAAGTAAATGATCAAGAGACAGGCAATGACGATGATAAACATCAAAAATAGGTCCATAGGGATTACGCCTGATTTCTCGTCATCTTAACGATGCCCGTGACAAGTGGTGTATTAGGATCCATATCGATGCCTTTGACAGAGGCAATCTCATACTTGCCTTCTAATAATGCGATGGCTTTTCCTAAGGTACTCATATTCTTAGATGTTAAGATGACTTCTGGAATACGTGATAACGTAATGGATTCGGCCATTTCTTCAGACATCTCATCATTGAACAATTGGACTAATGCTAAATCGTATTTGTTTTTCTTACACAAATAGACAACTTCTTCATCCACATCGCCAAGACGGAACGTCTTCTGTGATTCACCTAAGCGTTCGGCATTCTTTTTCGCTTCTTCCACGCAGATTTGATCCCCTTCCACAGCCATAACGGTATTTGGAAGATCACATTCTAAGACACCATAGCGTGGATAAAGCGATAAGACATTGGCATCATCATCGATCATAGAGGCGATCGTTTCATAATACTGATATTCCATATCCGGATTGATGATGACTGGTGATTTGACATTGAATGCATAGTCACGATCATGATAAGTACGCGTTAAGGTATTTGGCCCATAAATACGTTTATAGCCTTTATCTCTAAAATCTGTATGTGAAGATGTATTGATCGTATAGTAAACAGCTGCGACATTGTCTAAGGCTTCGACTTCGGCTGTGACTTCACGCTTGATACCATCTTTACCTGTGACAAATAAGACCTGTAAACCTTCATTGTAAAGAGCGACCTGAATATAACGTAAGCCTTTCTTTACTCTTGGATAGTAGTCTTTACATTTATATTTATTGACGATATCCTGAATGGCTTTCAAGGTATGATTGATCGTCTGATCATTTAAGCGATAGAGATCATCAGATGTTAAGAAATGTTCCACCTTGGAAAGATCACTAAAAATTAAGCGACCATGAGAGAAGACAACGGGGAACCCAACTTCGCTGCGGTAATGTTCTGTCTTTTCACTTGCAACAACAGGAGCCACATCTAATTCTTCTGGATCGAATTTTGTATATTTCCCAATTGCATCTTTGATTAATCCCTTCTTGAAAGGTAACTGATCTAAATAGTTCATGTGGAAGAGCGAATAACCGTAGTTCTGATTATGTTTAGTATCAGGACGACGGGCGGGACTCTTCTTCGTAATTTTAATGGCATGACCACGAATAAAACGAGGGGCGACTTCATCGATGGCCGCAACGACTTCTTCACCGGTCAGGGCGCCTTTAATAAAAGCAATCTTTGAATCGATATAGCCGATGCCTTCACCGTTGATGCCCATCTTCTTAATGGTTAAGGTTTGATTTTTCATGTTTTAATCTCCTTAGATATAAATTATGAGTGACATACATTCCAATGTAGAACACTTCTGAGGACCAGTTGAATACAAACAGCAGCAGCACTAACGACGCCAATGGTCCATAAACGTTACGATAGTTGGCAAAATGCATATAGATCTTAAAAAAGATGTAGAAGATCAGGATCCCGCTCGAAGCGACAATAGCTCCCGCATGGGCATCATGGACATCGATCGTGGCACGAGGCACGATCGTATAAATACACATGAAAAAGACCACCAACAGCCAGAACATAATGACATACTGCAGGATCGCAATGCCCGTTAAGAAATGGAAGATCTTTGAAAAAGGTCCCGAAACAAGCAGGAAGACGACCACGGTCATGGCAAATAAAAGTAAGATGGTCACTTTAAAAACATAACCATAATAGCCAACTAACCCTTCCTCTTCGACATGAGGATCTTTAAACATCTTCTTTGAGATCAGATAAATATTGCCGACACCACGAGAGACGGCATAAAGGGAAAAGCCTAAGATCACAATGGAAGAGATCGAGACTGAGCTTCTATTTAAAACACTGAGAATAATTTTTGAATATTCCGGCTGTAAGTATTGACTTAAGATCGATTCTAACATTTGTAAATCAATATGAAATAGATTACTGAGCCAGGCAATAATGGAAGTGGCTGGGATGATCAGGATGAGCAGGTAGAAAGAAAGAGCCGCACTGGCATAGGCCGGTACATATTTACGGTACTGATTATAGACCTTATAGACAAAAGCGACGAAACTCCTCACTTGATCCATACATTCTCCCCCTTTCAATAAAAAGAAAAACACTTAATCTTCGTGTTTTTCTTTTTCATCCTTTTCTTTTCCAATAATTGTCAGCTTCAACTGTTCAATTCTGTTTTTATCAATTTTTTCAATGGTAAAGATTCCATTACCAATAGCGACCTTCTGATGAAGGACTGGTGAACCATTGACAGCACCTAAGACAAGACCACCAATCGATTCAAAATCTTCTGATTCAAAGTTCGTTCCACATTCGTCATTGACTTCGTCAATATCCATCGTTCCATCTAAAAGGAACTCATGGTTTGCCAACTCAATGACATCATGTTCTTCGTCGTCAAATTCATCATCGATCTCCCCAACGATTTCTTCGACGATATCTTCAAGGGAAACGATTCCGCTCATGACGCCGTATTCATCAAGAACGACGGCTAATGAGATATGATCATTTCTCATCTTTTCAAAGACATCTGATACCTGGTTGAACTCATAAACGAAATAGGCTGGACGCATATAGTCCTTGACATCAAAGTGTTCATGATCCACGTCACGGATCACTAAGTCTTTAATATTTAAGACCCCGATAATATCATCGGTATCATCTTCTTTATGAACAGGAATTCGGGAAAACTGACATTCCTTTAAGAATTCCACTAATTGTGGATAGGTAATATCATCATCAATATCAGCAACGTGAATACGAGGCGTCATGATCTCCTTAATTTCGGTGTCACTAAACTCGAACACGTTGTGCAGCATTTCTTTTTCTTCGTCCTCTAAGACCCCTTCTTCATGGGAGACGTTAACGATCGTCTTTAAGTCTTCCTGGGTGACTGTTGGTCCGCCATCAGCCTCACCGCCAAAGAGCTTAATGATGAGCTGAGTGATCAGCTGTAAGATCACATCGATTGGGGTAAAGATAATATTCAAGAAATTCAGGACCGGCGCAAAACCTAAAACGATCGATTCTGCCTTACGAGTCGCTAATGTCTTTGGCGTGATCTCACCAAAGATCAAGATCATAAGGGTGACAAAACCGGTGGCAATGGCGACCCATAAACCTTCATTGCCTAAAATCGAGATGACAAACGATGTTGTTAATGAAGAGGCACCAATGTTCACTAAGTTATTTCCAACAAGAATCGATGTCAGCAATTTCTCATTCTGATCCAAGAGCTTTAAAGCCAGCTGGGCACGATTATTGTTCTCATCCTCGGCCAACGTCTTCATACGAATGTTGGAAACACTCATATAAGCTGTTTCTGCCGATGAGAAGAAAGCTGAAAGAGAAATTAATATGATAAATACAATAATCATTGTGACTTGATTCGGGTCCACGTAAAATTCATACTCCTTATAAAAAAATTCCTATTTGTCTGTATAAAAACAAATATACAAGGCTAGTATAAAGCAAAAAGAAAGCCTCGTAAAGTTAGAATTTCAAAAAGCTGACACGATCATCATCTGAAAACGCTTATTTTTTCAATTCTTTTGTGATTTCCGGATATTTCTTAATCGGCATAGTCTTTTTTGGATGTTCACCGGCCATTTTTTCCATCCAGACCATATCATACCAGCGCCCAAACTTATAACCGCACTTTGTAAAATAACCGATCTGCTTATAACCTAAATGGGCATGAAAGTTCGCACTGTTCTGGGTGAGATATTCATCTTCCACGACTGGATAGCCGATGCAGGCATAGAAATTCAAAATGCCCATTTGCTTTAAGGCATCTTCTAACGCTAAGTAGAGTTTCTTCCCAGCGCCATGGCCTTTTTCATGACGATCGAGATAGATCGTCATCTCAACGCTCCAGTCATAAGCCGCCCTTTCCTTTAAAGGTCCGGCATAGGCATAGCCGATGATCTTACCATCTAATTCTTCTACTAAATAAGGATACATCTCTAAAGTC
>ONFH01000048.1 GCA_900317015.1 uncultured Erysipelotrichaceae bacterium
AAAATAGGCTCTCGTCCTCATTTTTTCAAAATAACCTTTGACAAAAGGGGACGATTGTTTATAATAAGATTTGTCTTTTAGGGCAAGTGCGCTCTAAAGGTTGATTGTTTGTCTGTAGGAGGATGGACAAACTTATCACGTTCATCAATAGTTCCTATTGATAAACTCATTAAAAAAGACCCCGGTAAGGTTAATTTAAGGAGAAAAGAAAATGAGACAAACAACAATGGCTAATGCAGCTACAATTGAACGTAAATGGTATGTTGTTGATGCAACTGACATGGTTTTAGGTCGTTTAGCATCACAGGTTGCCACTGTATTAAGAGGTAAGAACAAGCCTACTTATACACCACACGTTGATTGCGGTGACTATGTTATTATTATTAATGCAGACAAAGTAAGAATGACTGGTAAGAAATTAGAAAACGAAAAGTATTACCATCACACAGGCTGGCTTGGAGGTCTTAAAGTTAAGACTGCTAAGGAATTCTTAGAAAAGGATCCAACTGGATTTGTAGAACATGCTGTTAAAGGTATGTTACCACACAACACTTTAGGAAGAGCTCAGGGTATGAAGTTATTCGTATACGCTGGTAGCGAACATCCACATGCAGCTCAGAAGCCAGTAGAATTGAAGATTAAGGGATAAGGAGGACGAGAATATGGCTAATGTACAATACAGAGGAACAGGACGTAGAAAAACTTCAGTAGCTCGTGTTATCTTAACACCAGGTACTGGCAACATTACAATCGATGGCAGAAATGCTAGAGAATATTTACAGTCAGATATTCTTGTTCAGATCGTGAATCAACCATTAGAATTAACTGGTACAAAGGATAAGTTCGATGTATCTGTTAATGTTTATGGTGGCGGTTATAGCGGACAGGCTGGTGCCATCCGTCATGGTATCGCTAGAGCTTTACTTGAAGCAGGCGAAGATTACAGACCTGTTTTAAAGGCAGCTGGTTTATTAACACGTGATGCTCGTAAGAAAGAACGTAAGAAATACGGTCTTAAGAAAGCACGTAAAGCACCTCAGTTCTCAAAACGTTAATTTTCGATTACTTGGAGTACTCAGTTATCTGGGTACTCTTTTTCTTTTGAAGTGATTTTTCAGTCTTTATTCCTACTTGACATAGAGGCCATTTCTTACCATAATAGGGCACATTGAGGTGTATTATGAATATTGTACGGAATATCATCACGAATATATTGATGGCATTTTATCAGCCATTCTGGTTTTCTTTATTAGCCTGTATCTTATTTATGTTTCTTGTCTTATATGCAAGAGAACATGGCTGGAAACAGTCCTTTGGCATCTGGTGGAATGCTTTTAAGAAGGAAAAGACATTTAGAAAACAGTTCTTCTTTGCCTGGGTCGTGATCATGATCCTCTTTAGAACATTATTAAATAGAAACATATGGACCAACCCCTTAGTGGATGTCATTGGTCCATGGCGTGTCTATAGTGCGAATGGTGTCTTAAATACCGATATCATTGAGAATACAATCATGATGATCCCTTTCTCATTCTGTTTATTCTGGTGTTATGATGAGACATTCTTAAAAAAGCACCATTTATTCTATGTCTCTTTTCAAGGGCTGAAGTATGCCTTTTGTTTCTCTTTAACGATTGAAACATTACAGTTAGTCTTATTCTTAGGAACTTTCCAGATCTCCGATCTCTTCTTTAATACCTTAGGTGGTCTGATCGGTGGTTTCTTATATTTCATTTATTATCAAATGATCCATAGACGCAAATAAAGGCGAGAATGATCTCGCCTTTATTCCTAACGATTTCATTTGTTAAAACAGGTAGCTGTCTTAAGCGCAGAGCCTTCTTCCTTCATGATCGCTTGATGAACGAAAATTGCATTGATGCATGACTTTCACTGCAACGGAGATGTCGCCATCATGAAGAAAGAAACACTACGGGGGCTTTCCCTCATGTATGCCATCAAAACTGATATTGCATACATACACGTAGGGAGATAAGTATCATAGTCTTGCTTTGGATGATCTGTCATCAATCATCTTTCTAACACTTTCAATAGGGACTTACAGGCCACTTAAAAAGAAAAAATCTAAACTCAACATCAACAAAAGGATATCATGTACCCGTAAGTCCTACTGGACCAGGAAAGTGAACAGATGTTGAAAAGTCTCCTCGTCAAGAAAATGATGTATATAAAAAAGTCCGATCTAGAATAAGACTTTGCCCGAAAGAGAAATCATGCGTGCATCGTTTTTTTATTGATCACGAAATGAGGCTATAAAGCGAAGTTAAATGTTGGGAGGAAAACGACCAACACGCATGATACGAGGATTTTATGGCTTTTCGCCAAGATAATGAATAGTCAGTAAGAAGATTTCCTTCTCCTTACATCTACTATTGTAATCATTTTTATAAAGATGTGGTTACAAGTGAAGGAACTGAAGACTTTGTAGAAGCACCTCTAAAATCGTAAAATAAGGCTTATAGACGTGATTATTTGAAACCTGAGCCATTTTATACATAGGAAGGGTAAAATACGCTAAAATGGCAAATTTAGGGCTTTCTTTCATGCTGTGAAACGAAATAGTTATGATAGAAACAAGAAAATTTCTGGAGAATATCAGAATCCTTGATTTTCTATCCGTGATGTTTTTAAGAAATGTTATAATAGTAAGGAAAGTCAGGTGAAGAATCATGGTTGATCCAAAGATCTTAAAATATCATAATATTGCCGAAGAGCTAGATGCTTATATCATGGATGCCGAAGAACAGGGCTTAGATGAGTCACTCATTAAGGCTTTACGTGAAGCAGCCAGTGCGGCCAGAACGGCGAAAGAGAAGCTGATGGAACAGAAAAAGCATGATTAAGATCTATAAAGATGTAAGTAGGCATAAAAGATGAGAAAGTCAGATGATCATCAAATCATCACGGCTTTCTCATCTTTTTATGTTTATTAGGCTTACACAAGCTGGTCCCAAAGGTGTGTGCGTTCCTCCTATGATGTAGACAGGAGGTGGTGTACTATGTCTGACGCCATGAAAACAATCATCAAAGCAGCTTTATCCCAGTTAGGAAATAGCTGCGTAGACTTCTTTAATGAAGTCTCCCCCCTATTGTTTCGTTTATGTCGAGATGTCATTGATTTAGTCAAAGTATTGAGTAAGTTAAAGTCTCGTGCTTTTTCTCTTGATGAGATCGGGGAAGTCTTAGAAAGAAGTAATGGAGACTTAGGAGAAATGCTGGAGTTATCAAAACGTAAGAAAGAGGATGATCAAAAAGCCGTAATGAAGATCTATGAGAAACATGTCAATGAGATCAAGGAACATCCTTTAGATGCCCCAGCTAAGGAAAAGCTTTTAAACAAAGGAGAAAGCTTTGTGAAGAAGATCTCTGCTTATGATGAGTACAAGAAGCTGAATCAGATGTTAAGTCTCTTAAAGAGTATTGTCAATAAAGACTATGAAGACGTAGATTCGATCAGTATTTCTTTGTATGCCTTGATGATGTGCTTAAAAGAGGGCGATATTGCTTCCTTAAGTCAGTCCTTAGAACTTATCAATGCGTTATATAAGAAGCATAAGAAAGCTTTAGATACGTATATGAACTGGTATATGAAGAAGTAAATCAAAAGGTCTCGCAGCGCGAGACCTTTAGTAATTAATGAGAATAACGATACGTCATACGTCTTTGCTTTGGTTTATTATAGAAGTATGAGAATAACATTGCAGATAAGATCGTTAAGGCTAACATCATGAATTCATTCATCGGAATGACCGTCTTATAATCAGACACTCTAAAGAAGTAACGATACATCATATGGAATAAGAAGATCTCCATCGAATGCTTGCCAAAGAAGTTCCAGATGTGCATTAACTTTGCTTTGGCAAATTCTAAGCCATAACATAAGAATAAACATGTAGGGATAGTTAATAAACCAGCTAAGTATCTCTGATACATGCCCCAGTAAGCTAAGCTATTAGACGTCTTGACGACTCTTAAGCTTAAGGCAATGATCGTTGTTACGATATAGAAGGTCATCGCCTTTTTATTGATGACTTTCTTTTCCATCACTAAGCGACCAAAGTAGACACCGATCATGAAGATTGGGAATCTTGTCAGTAAGATCTCAATGTTCTCAAAGAGATCATTAGAAACGATGCCGATCGTTGTATTGACGATGATCACCGCCGTGATCATCGTGATCAAAGCTCTTAAAGGATGCTTTGCACGATCTAAGGTAATATAGATGAATGGGAAGATCAAATAACAGATCATAATACATAAGACATACCAGAAGGTATGGAAGCCTCGTTCAAAGAAGGTAATAAAGAAAAGCCCTTTGAAGAACTTGATGAGATTGATGCCATCATCATAGGAATAGACGAGGAAGAACATGCTGCCAATGACAAGATAAGGAATTAAAACTCTTGTAAAACGTTTCTTATAGAATGATAGGAATCCTGGATGCCTATGCCATGAATAATATAAGCCAATACCAGATAAGAATAAGAAGATCTCAACCCCAAAGGTGCTCACGACATCTAAGATTGAACGACCAACCATATACTGAATGGTTGAAGGATCAAAGTAGATCGTTAAGTCTTCGAAGTAATGCATACACATAATTGAGACCATGGCGATCCCCATTAATGGGGTACGGAAACTAGATAATATATGATAATTAAATTGCTTGTGTTTCATGTAACTTACTCCTCTCTCATGCTTTAAACGTCTATGTGACATCTTAGTTATTTATGATGGGAAAATCAATGGAATTTCGTGTTAATTTGTTGCGGTTTTTGTAAATTGAAAGAGGTAATCGCTTACATGCTTGTTGTATACAATATATACAGAATTAGACATTGAACAATAGGAGAAATCATCATCTGACTATTAAAATTGATCAAAAGAGTGTAGAATGGAGAAGTCGAAGGAGGGAGAACAATGGATTTTTGTGATATGCATGGTCACTATGCCTGGGGAATCGATGATGGGATGCCATCGAAACAAGATTGTGAGAAAGCTTTAACATTAGCTCACAGCCAGGGCATTTCAACGATCATTGCCACACCCCATATCAAACCGGGAGAAACTACAAAAGAAGATCATCTAACGATCAACCATCGTGTCGATGAATTAAAAGAGTTCGCGAAAAGCTATGATATTGATGTTCATCATGGCTGTGAGCTCATGTTAAATAAATACAGTGATGAAGCCATTAAAGAAGGCCTTTATGAACCATTTGAAGGCACAAAGTATATGTTAGTAGAATATGACGTCACAAAGCCGACAGAAGACTTTTTAAATGATTTTGATGATCTATTAAGATCTGTTTTAATTGCTGGCTACAAACCGATCATAGCCCACGTCGAACGTTATTTCCATGAAGATATTGATTTAGAGTATGTTCAGTATTTACTGGATCTGCATTGTGTCATTCAGATCAATACGACAAGTATTCTAGGAATGGGCTCAAGAGCCCATTACAAGAATGCTTTAAAGCTTCTTGAAAATAATATGGTCCATGTCGTTGCTACAGATACACATCGCTGTGAAGGCACAAGAGTACCTAATATGAAGAAAGCTTATGATGCCATTCTTAAATTAGGTTATCCTAAGGAATATGCAGACTTATTAATGCATACCAATCCTTATCATCTTTTACATAATGAAAGCGTAGAGGATCCTGATTTTAAACGAGGCTTCTTTGCCAAACTCTTTAAGCACTAACAATATATTGAATATAGAAATGAATTAGATCTATTTAAAAATAACGTATTTATACAACAGTTCAGTGATCGACTGGACTGTTTTTGCTTTGAATGCTCTTAATTTTTAAATTGTAATAAAACTGAAAAATAGTGAATATCATGAAGGAAATTCCTTTAGTTCTTAAGAAATTCTTAAGAACAAAGTTGACATGAGACGTGTCTCATGTTAGGATGGAACCCGTCAACTTAAGAAAATCGTAAGAATTTATATAAATAGAAATAGACGAAAGGGGAATATCTTTCATGAAATTAAAGAAGAAGTTTGTCGCAATCGCATTAACATTATGTATGGCCTTTGGCTTATTTACAGCAGTCTATCATGGTGTCACGACTGATGCTTCATCAGGAGGACGACAGATCTATAACCTTTTAACAAAGACATATGGCTTTAACGGTGCCCAGGCAAGTGGAATCGTTGCAAACATCTATTATGAATCAGGATTCAATCCTAATGCTGGTGGTGTTTGTTATGGGTTAGTACAGTGGACAGGTTCACGTAAGTCTGCAATGAGAAGATATGCCGCTAAGTTAGGATATAGTGGTTCTTCTATTAAAGGACAGGTTGCTTATTTAGTCCATGAATTAAAGACATCAGAAAGAGCTGCCTATAATCGTATTAAGAGTGCTTCTAATACATCTAGTGGTGCTTATACATCTGGTTATGCGTTCTGTTATTACTTTGAAAGACCGGCCAATAAAGTATATCGTTCTCGTCAGAGAGGGAATAAAGCAAGATCTTATTTCTCATCATTTGGTGGTGCTTCTACAAAGTCTAGTACAAAGAAGGTCGCTAAAGTCTCTAGAAAGACTTCTGCATCTTCAAAGACATATAAAGCTGGGACATATCGCTTAAACTTAACAATGACAGTAAGAACTGGTGCATCTATTTCATCTTCAGTTGCTGGCTCATTAGCTAAAGGAACGAAAGTCAAAGTGAAATCAGTAAAGAATGGTAAATGGGGTAAGATCTCTTATAAAGGGAAAACAAGATACATCTCATTAAAGTATTCGACAAGAATCTAAGACACAGGGCAGACGCCCTGTGTTTTCAGTTTCAGTATGTGAAAATCTTAATTTTCAAAATATGAAATTCTTATAGAATTCTTAAAATGAACATTAAATTATTAAGGAAATATTAAGAAATTCACTGAAAAAGGCCTAAATAGGGTTGACGAAAGGGGCAATACGTGATAAATTAAAGCTCGTAAACTTACTGATTCTTAAGAATTATTTAAGAAATTTAGTGAGAATTTGTTAAGAAAAAACAGAAACGAAAAGAAAGAGATGAAAGAAGTTATGAAGAAAATTTATAAGTGGATCGCCGTATTCGTATTAGTCTTTGCATTAGGATTTGAAGTTGTGAGAACAGTTGGTGTAGGTGCTGAATCTAATGAATCTAAGGTATTTACATTATTAACAAGCAAGTATGGTTATAATAATGCAGCTGCTTCAGGCATCATGGCGAACATCTACCATGAATCAAGCTTCAACCCACGTGCTGTCAGTGGACCTTCAATCGGTCTTTGCCAGTGGTTAGGTGGACGTAAATCAAACATGTTCTCATATGCAAAGAGCTTAGGCTACAGCGGATACTCTGTAGAAGGTCAGGTCGCTTTCTTAGACCATGAATTAAAGACAGGCTACTCTTCACTCTACAGTGAATTAAAATCTACAAGCAATACGGCACAGGGTGCATACAGCGCAGCTTATAACTTCTGTTATAAATTTGAAAGACCTGCTAATAAAGCAGCTCGTTCAGCACAGCGTGGTAATTCTGCAAAGAACACTTACTATCCACGTTATAAAGATAAAGGTGCAGTCACTAACTTAGAATCTGATAGCTCAGCAGCAGCTGATGAAACTTCTACTTATACAAGAGGTACTTACCAGACTCGTTTAGCAATGAACGTTAGAGCTTCTGCAAACAAGAATGCAAAAGTTGTTGGTTATGTTTCAGGTGGTTCTTCTATTAAAGTCTTATCTGTTAAGAATAAAAAATGGGGTAAGATCAAATACAATGGAAAGACTGCTTATGTCTCATTAAAATATTCTACAAAAGCTAACTAATCAAAAAGGATCCAGCGCAAGCTGGATCTTTTCATATCCAGTCCAATGATGGTTTATGAAAAGGCATGATTCAATCCCTAATAGAGAACTGAAAAGTTAAAATAACATATTGATTTATCAAAAGCAATCAGTGTATCCTTGAAGAGTATTTTCGACGATTCCTAGTATTTATGTTGCTAGTGAATCGACAACTATGAAAGGGGAAAGAAAATGGCTGGGAAGAGGAATCATGCCATCGACATTGCGAGAGGTATAGCTATGTATAGCATCGTCCTAGGACACTTAGGACAACCGTCGATCAACCGCATTGTCTTTACATATCATTTACCAATCTTTTATTTGATTTCAGGATATTTTTTCAAGGATCAAGGGGAATCGTATGGCAAGTTTATAAAGTATAAGGGACGTCGTTTACTCATTCCTTATTACTTTACTTGTTTGATTTTATGTATCATTGCTATCTTTGCTTCATGGCGTGGTGGTGATCTGCATCAGCGCTTGTTAAAACAAGTGCTCGCTTCTTTATATGGTGCTGGAGATCGCTATGAACAGCCATTTAAGATCTATTCTATTGGGGCCATTTGGTTTCTTTGGGCGACCTTCTGGGGAGAACTATTCTTAAAAATGGCCTTAAAGATCAAATCAAAGCTGAGAATCGTCTTTATCTTTGTTTTGTTCGGACTTTCTGTGACGACTTATAAGATCATTTGGCTGCCATTGAGTATTCAAGCCGGGATGTGCGCCCTCTTATTTATGTATGTTGGACATCTCTTAAGAGAGTATCATGATGAGATCAGTATGGTAAAAACTGTGGATCAGGCATTCTTTGTGGTGATGGCTTTCTTTATGTGGATTTATATGATCAAGAACTTTAAAGCCTTCTGGCTCGTTCATTGTGAGATAGGTAATGGTATTGTGGATATTATAGGAAGCTTATGTGGATGTTCTATTCTTTATTTACTATCAAAAGGTATTGATCAGAAGATTCCATTTGTTTCTCATTTCTTTTCTTTCTTTGGAAGATATAGTCTATTATTCTTATGCATCCATATTATAGAATTAACATTCTTCCCTTATGCAAAGGTTTATCCGGCATTTGTTCATGCCACAGGTATGACGACGGTCTCCTTATTAGCTTTTAAGATCATGATCAAAATGATCTTGATCACCCTATGTGTTGTCATCACCTGCCGAATTCCTTTGATCCGTAAGGTCTATGGCTATAAAAAGTAAAGGATCCAGCGATGCTGGATCTTTTAGTATGTAATTGTTTCTGGTAGATGTTCTTTCAGATCGACATGTGTTAATGCTTCATAATCATGAAAGAATGGTGCTAAGTTAAGCGTTAAGTGATCATCTTCAAGATGAGCATGATCATTTAAGAGACTGTAGAAGTTACGACCATTAATATCTAGAGCATAACGGGCCCCAAAGTCATGACCATCATTAATAGATAATGTCAAGTCATGCATATTTAATGATAAGATCATAAAGTATGAACTGATATGTTTAATGAACTGATCAATGGCTTTCGATTGAATATAACGCTTAGAAAGCTTTTCATATAAGTGATCCATCGCAATAGGAAGATTACTTAATGTCACATAAGTGAGATCTAATTCATGATCTTCTCTTAAGGCTTCAATATAGCTAAAGAGAATTTGATTCACTGAGATCTCACTTTGTGATAGATGGTTACGATAACCATCCAGACCATCATTTAATTCTCCCTTATCAAATTCTTCATAGAGAGAATAAGCCATCTTTACACTTTGATTTTTAAAAGTCAATTTCATTGTTAGATTACCTCCAGGACAATATTCTAACACTTTGTTTTTCAATATCGAAGTATTTGTAGTACAATATGGGCCGTGAGGTGTAAAAAGAATATGAAAAAAAGAAAACTCAAGAAGTCATGGAGTGCATTATTGATCGTGATCATCTGTATCGTCTTAGCGGTCTTTGGGTTATCTTATTATAATAGATTAAAGTTTTCACCACAGAAGGATGCCAATCAGTATTCTTCCGAAGATCTGTATGCTGGTGTCTCTAGTCGTTCCTACATTGCATCTAATGCCGATACTGGAGAATGTTACTACGATAATGAACTCATTGTCATGACCACCAAAAATGCCATGAGTAAAGTCCTAGATAAAGTGCAGGACTTATATAACTGTAAGTTCGCTGGAAAGAATGGCTATGATCATTCTTTCTTAGTCCGTTTCCCTGATGGACAGAACTATGCTCAGCTCACAAAACGTTTGAATCGTATTAAGAATATTGATGGTGTAAAAGAAGTCTCTTTGAACTATGCCGTTACGATCGATTCTGAAGATGAACCATATGTCAAAGGAAAAGCCAGTCACTCATGGGGCTATAAAGCCATTAAAGCGAGTGAAGGTTATACGTATCGTTCATTAATGAATGCTGTGCCGGTTGGTATTATGGATACTGGTTTTGATACATCGGCTGAAGACTTAAATGGGAAGTTAACGACGTTAGGCAATCATACAGAATCCGACCATGGCACCGCCATGGCAGGAATCATTGGGGCTGATCCAACCAATAAAGAAGGGATTGCTGGTGTTATGAGTGAAGTCAAGATGTATGGTGTCAGTGTTGAAAAATATACAAGTATCTATGCCATCATGACCAATCTTCATATTTTGAATCAGAAAGGCTGTAAAGTGATTGACTTATCCATTGCCTGTGATGAATTGAACTTTGCGGCTTGTCAGGATAATACGAATGCCAAGAATGCCATACGTAGAATGAGTAAACTACTAGCTTATTCTATTAATGATTTTGAGAAACCATCCTTATTAATTGCATCTAGTGGGAATACGGATGGTTATAAGTATTGTCGTGTCGATGATGCCTTCTATGGCTATAAGAAACTGATCAAAAAGAATGGCAAGACTGGGTTCTACGATGATAAAGGAATCTTTAGAACATACAACGCTAATGTCTATGGAGAAAAGTTAACGGCTACATCTGATGCCTACTGGAATCTCTTTGGTTATATTGATGATTCACAGATGTCTTCAAAAATCATTGTCGTTGGTTCCGCAAAGAAATCCGGCAAGAAGTATAAGATCTCAAATTATTCTGTTTCTGGAACTCGTGTGGATGTCTTAGCGCCTGGCGAAGGCATCTATTCCTTAAAGCCATCTACATCTTCTGGTTATGGATTATATTCGGGAACATCATGTTCTGCTGCTTATGTGAGTGGTCTTGCTGGTGCTTTATTATCTATTGATCAAAAGTTAACAGTGACTGACTTACAAAGCTATTTAATCAATACGGCTACGATCTCTACTGATGATTTGCCAATGGTCAATATGGAGAATGCCATTGATACATTACTAAAGGAACATCCAATCAAGACAACGATCACTGGTCGTGTGCTTGATGAAAATAAGAAACCTTTAGCAAATGCCAGTGTCACGACAACTGCCAATGGTGAAAAGATCGCCAGTGTGAAAACAAAGAGTGATGGGACATTTACAGTCAATGCTTATGCGGGAAAGACAAAGCTTCAAGTGAAGTCTACTCTTTATGCAAGCTATAACAAGACATATACGATCTCTAAGAAGACAATGAAAACAGGTGATATCGTCTTAGATAAAGAGAAATGGAAAGAATTATATGTCGACTTTATTAAGAAGCATAAAGGAGATTCTTATGCTCTCTGGAAAGTCGATGATAATAATACACCAGAATTGATGATCTTCTCAGATACGCATAACTACTTTGTCACATATAAGAATAAAGTCCTTTATTACTTAGACATGGGTCCAGCTTTAACATCCCGTGATTATAGTGAGAAAGAAAACTTAGTGTATGTTTCATACAGTCAAAACAATGCCATCTATGAATGTTATTATAAAGTTGGTGACTCACGTATTCGCACAGTCCATATTGGACAACAGAGTACGGGTGCTGATGGTAAGACAAGCTATATCTGGGATTCTGCAAGTGTCAATGCGAAGACTTATCAGAAGAATTCACAAAATATGCAGGCTAAACTTCATCATAGTGCTCAGGACAAGACCTATGATAACAAGTCCGTTGAAAAAGCTGTGTATAACTATTAATGCAAAGGCATCAGGGATTTCTTGATGCCTTTTATGATCTATTGAGAAATTAGGCTTGTGGTTTTGAATAGATCCTCATATAATTGATTCGAACGATAAAGGCGTATGTTTCCGGACTGCGCTGGGAAAGTCACTCTGTGGCTTACCGAATGAATTCTCCACTCCCATTGTGCTTCGCCCAATGGAAGTGGTATCTCTGCCACGCCATGTAGCGTAAGACGACAACGGTCGCTT
>ONFH01000036.1 GCA_900317015.1 uncultured Erysipelotrichaceae bacterium
AGTCTTCAACCAGGGTGGCGGTTATATTATTAACCCAGAATATACAGGCTTCTTAAGAGGCTCAATCATGGGCAGTATCTTAACTTATGTTCAAAAGAAGTAATGAAAAGGGACAGAAATGTCCTTTTTTCATTGCTGTTAAATAATACAAAATCATACTTTTACATTCTTTAAAGAAAGCTCTCAATTCCTTGTAAGAGACATGTTTGGAATAAGGAGAACTTCTTATAAAAAGAAAAAGAGGCGAAGAAATGATAATTATTTATCGATTCGTTTAGACAATATGGTCCGTATATTATATAATAGGTAAGAATTTGGAGGTAAATATGAATACATTATTAGATCGATTAGAGAGTGTCGCAAAAAGATACGAAGAATTGAATCAAATTTTGATGGATCCTAATATTGCGAGCGATGTAGCAAAAATGACTGCTGCAACTAAAGAACAAGGTTCTTTAGAGAAAGCTTATAGCCTATATAAAGAATATAAAGAACTCCTTGAAGGCATTGATGAATCAAAGGAATTATTAAATGACTCTGATCCAGAAATCAGAGAAATGGCCAAGGCGGAATTAAGTGAATTAGAAGAAAAGCGTCCAATTATGGAGCATGATATTCAAATCGAACTGATTCCTAAGGATCCAAGAGATGATAAGAATATCTTAGTAGATATTTATGGATCTGCCGGTGGCGATGAAGCCAATATTTTTGCCGGTGACTTATTTAGAATGTACAGCAAGTATGCCGAAAGTCAGGGCTGGACGGTCGAAGTTCAAGATGCTATGCCAGGAGCTGCCGGTGGCTATGCCAAGATCACATTCATGGTCAAAGGTCAGAACGTATATAGTAAATTAAAATATGAATCAGGAACACATCGTGTTCAGCGTGTTCCTAAGACAGAATCACAGGGACGTTTACAGACATCAACGGCACGTGTTGTCGTTATGCCAGAAGCCGATCCACGTATTGACTTCGTCCCAGATCAGAAAGACTTACGTATTGATACGTATCGTTCTTCTGGTGCTGGTGGTCAGCATATCAATAAGACTGATTCCGCTGTCCGTATCACGCATATTCCAACTGGCATCGTAGCGACAAGTCAGGATGGTCGTTCTCAGCATGATAACCGTGATAAGGCTATGCAGTCTTTGATCACTCGTGTCAATGCTTACTACAATGAATTAAAAGAAAAAGAAGAAGGCGCTGAAAGAAAGTCCAAAGTCGGAACAGGCGATCGTGCCGAAAAGATCAGAACATACAACTATCCACAGAACCGTGTCACTGATCACCGTATCGGTCTTTCCATTCAGCAGCTAGATCGTATTATGGATGGCAAGCTTGATCCAATTATTGAAGCATTGATCAATGAAGATCAGAAACGTAAACTTGAAGAAGGAGCTAAGCAATAGTGGCCACTATTCGTGAACTCATTAAAGAGTCAGAAGAAAAGCTTGATGCTTTAAATAAAGACTGTAATGTCCCTAAGGTGCTTTATTATCATGTTTCTCATATGGAACCAACAGAACTTTATCTAAAAATGGATGAAGAAGTTCCTGAAGATGTATTGAAAGCTTATAATGAAGACTTAGAACGTTACCTTAATGGGGAACCTGTTCAGTATATCAAAGGAAAAGAATATTTCTTTTCCCGTGAATTCACAGTCAACGAGGATGTTCTGATTCCTCGTTATGAAACAGAAGAATTAGTTGAACAGACGCTCTATCGCATGGATGACTACTTTAAAAATCAGGATGTCATCGATCTATGCGATGTCGGCACAGGCTCAGGTGCTATTGCCATCTCACTTGATCTTGAAGAACCAAAGACTCATACCGTTGCCACGGATATTAGTGAAAAAGCATTAGTTGTGGCAAGAAAGAATAATGCGGATCTCGGTGCACATGTCACATTCTATCAAGGTGATATGTTAGAACCATTAATTGAAAGAGGAATCAAGGTGGATGTTTTCATTTCTAACCCTCCTTACATTCCTAAGGAACAAAGAATTGATCCAATGGTCAAAGATAACGAACCACATGTCGCTTTATTTGGCGGTGATGATGGTCTCTATTTCTACCGTAAGATCTTTAAAGATGTTCATAAAGTCTTAAAAGATCGTGCCTTATTAGGCTTTGAGATGGGCTTTGATCAGCGTGAGCTCATGGAAGAAGCAATCCACGAATACTTTGGTGATGAACCACATGAAATCATAAAGGATATGAATGGCAAAGATAGAATGTTATTTATCTACCATAATCTAGAAAAATGATATTTGAAACAGAAAGACTCATAATCAGATATGTACAATTAGAGGATATCGAACGATTAGTCGAATATCGCAATAAACCTGAAGTTGCCCGCTACCAGTCATGGGATCGTTATACGACAAGACAAGCGAAAAATCGCGTCAAGTATATTGAAAGACATCCCTTTACCGGTAAGGTCAAAGACAATACACAGTTAGCCGTGCTATTAAAGGATGGAACGATGATCGGTGATCTACATGTGGAAGTTATCAATCGTCTCACGACGACGATCGGCTATACTTTCGATTCTGTTTACTGGCATCATGGCTATGCCCGTGAAGCTGTATCGGCTTTGATCGAGTACCTGAAAGCATACTTTCCACAGGAAAAAGTCATTGCTTACATTTACAAGCAGAACCAGGCTTCTAGAGCATTATTAGATGATCTAGGCTTTAAAAAGTTTGATGAATCCTTCTTTTATGATGATGAGGGATATGTATTATTTATAAAATAAGGGATAGTTTTTATCCCCTTTTTTAGGTGAAAGGAAAAATGTTATGTTAGAAGGATTGATTAAAAAAGGACAAACGTATATCGTGGGCGTCTCCGGGGGAGCGGATAGTATGGCTCTGTTAGATCTTGTTAGACGTCAAGGCATAAAGGTGATCGTCGCCCATGTAAACTATAATTTACGTGAAGACACTCAGGAAGATTATGATGTCGTCCATAATTACTGCATGCATTATGGAATTCCTTTTGCTTATAAAGAAGTCGTTCATGAAGAACATAGCGGAAACTTCCAGGCCGAAGCCAGAGAGATCCGCTACAATTTCTACAAGGAGCTTTATGTAAAGTATCATGCCTCAGGGGTCATTCTCGGTCATCATTATGATGATCATGTCGAGACGATTTATATGTATTTTCAAAGAGGGTCCCAGTCGGATTATATCGGCATTGCCCCTAAGAGCATCGTTAAAGGAATGGTTATCTTACGTCCTTTATTAGATATGCGAAAACAAGAATTGCGTGAGTACTGTCATGAACATGCTATCAAATTCCATGATGACTACACGAATTTTATGACTGATTTTGAAAGAGATCGGGTCAGAAATACGATTTTAAATCATTATAGTGATGAAGATAAGCAAGCCCTTGTTTTAAAGGCCGAAGCAATGAATCAAAAGATTGCCCAGGAAATGATCGTGATCGATCAGCTGCTTGAGAACTATCATCAAAGAGGATTTTTATTGCTTTCTGAATTACCTGAAGATGCGACAAGATCCTTCTTTCATTTCTTTAATGAGAAGATTGATGCGAAAAAAATTAGTCAGCATTTGATCAAAGAAGCCTTACATCAGCTTCACTCCGAGCAGCCAAATATTGCTTTTGCATTACCAGAAGGCTATCAGCTTGTAAAAGCCTATGATCGTTTTTGGCTTGAAAAACAAGAAGCACAAGAAGATTATTCTTACCAAAGAGAAGATGAGTCCCTTTTTGACTGTCCTTATTTTAAAGTCCAGAAGGAAGGACCCAAAAATAATGGGATCAGACCCAAACGTGAAGATTATCCACTAACGATTCGTAATATACGTAAGGGCGATAAGATCCATACTAAGGGTGGGACAAAGAAAGTTTCTCGCTTATTTATTGATCGAAAGATTCCAGCAGAAAAACGTAAGAAATGGCCGATCGTGTTGAATAAGGATCAAGAGATCCTTTTAGTACCCGCTTTAGCAAAGCATAAAGACTATCTTGAAGATGAACCAGCAATTTATATCATCCCTCTATAGGGATGATTTTTATATGGTAGACTAACAGGGGACTCATTGAATACTACAAGAGTATATTGATCGGTGTGTGATCGAATCAAATTGTAATTTTCACGAATTCATGCCTGGTTCATAAAGCAATTGCATAATGGGTATGCTCACAAAGAGACTCAAAATACCTGAAATAACAGATGAAAGAAGTGTATTCAACTGTAAATCTGCTTGTATTTGTGCTAGAATAAGCTACTATAGGAGGCTTGTAGAAAAATGCATGAAGATTGTAAAGAGATCATGTTTACCCATGATCAAATCGTCGAAAGATGTAAGGAGATTGGTAAACAGATCAGCGAAGAATATAAAGGAAAAAAAGTCTTACTGATTGGCCTATTAAAAGGGTCTGTGCCTTTCTTTGCGGAATTGTCTCAACATATCGATTTAGATGTTGAATTTGATTTCATGAGCGTCAGCTCTTATGAAGGAACGGAATCAACTGGCAATGTCTTAGTAAAGAAAGATATTGATGTTGATATTAAAGGAAAAGATATTCTGATTATTGAAGATATTCTTGATACGGGGAAAACGTTATATACAGTACGCGCAATGTTACTTGAAAAAGGTGCTGCTTCTGTAGAAATCGCTGCTTTATTAAATAAGCAGGAAAGACGTGAGTATCCAATTCAGGCCAAATATGTTGGCTTTGAAATTCCAAACGCATTTGTCATTGGATATGGAATGGATTATGATGAAAAATACAGAAACCTTCCTTATGTGGGAGTTTTGAAAGAAGAAGTCTATAGTTAAACAAGGAGAAAACGATGGGAAAGAACAAGAATTTATTTAAGGCCATCCTGCCTTGGGTCATTGTTCTGATTCTGCTTGGATCCTTAGTGCCAATCCTTTCTAGTCCGGGAGGAAATAAAACACTAAGCTACAGTCAGTTCGTATCGACTGTGAAAAAGGACCAGGTAAGTAAAGTCACAATGACACCTAGTTCTTATGTCACAAAAGTGACAGGAACTTATAAGGTCAATGGTCAAAGCCAGAGTTTCACAACGACTGTACCAAATACAGACAGTGAAACAAAGAGATTGATGGACTTATTTGACTCTAACTCAGTCAAAGTCACGATCAAAGACAGTGAACAAGACAACATGATCTGGAACTTCGTGATCGGTGTTGTTCCTTATGTTATTTTGATTGGTGCCATGGTCTTCATCTTCCGTAATTTAAACGGAGCTGCCGGCGGAAATGCGAAAGCCTTTGAATTCGGTAACTCAAGAGCAAAACTTGAAAAGAATGAAAAGACAAGATTCTCTGATGTCGCTGGTGCTGATGAAGAAAAAGAAGAATTAAAGGAATTAGTTGATTTCTTAAAGAATCCAAAGAAATTCGTCGATATGGGTGCCAAGATTCCTAGAGGTGTCTTATTAGTCGGCCCTCCAGGGACAGGTAAAACTTTATTAGCAAGAGCTGTTGCCGGTGAAGCCAATGTTCCATTCTACTTCATCTCAGGTTCTGAATTCGTTGAAATGTTCGTCGGTGTTGGTGCCGGACGTGTTCGTGACATGTTCAAGAATGCCAAAGCCAATGCCCCATGTATCATCTTCATCGATGAAATCGATGCCGTTGGTCGTCAGAGAGGTTCTGGGATCGGTGGCGGACATGATGAACGTGAACAGACATTGAACCAGTTATTAGTTGAAATGGATGGTTTCGAAGGCAGTGAAGGTGTTATCGTCTTAGCTGCGACAAACCGTGCTGATGTCTTAGACCCAGCCTTATTAAGACCAGGTCGTTTCGACAGACAGATCCATGTTTCTAATCCAGATAAGAATGCTCGTGCTGCCATCTTACGAGTTCATGCTCGTAATAAGAAGTTTGCACCAGATGTTAACTTCGATAACATCGCACGTCGTACACCTGGTTTCTCAGGTGCCGAACTTGCCAATGTCTTAAACGAAGCTGCTTTATTAGCCGTTCGTTTAGGTCATAAAGTCATTACTTTAGATGATGTGGACGAAGCCATTGACCGTGTTATTGGTGGTCCAGCAAAACGTTCACGTAAGTACACAGAACATGAAAGACGCCTTGTGGCTTATCATGAATCTGGTCATGCCATTGTTGGTTTAACATTGGAACATGCCAACCAGGTTCAGAAAGTTACGATCGTTCCTCGTGGCCAGGCTGGTGGTTATAACTTGATGACCCCTAAGGATGAAACATATTTTGAAACAAAGAATCAGATGCTTGCAACGATTGCCGGTTTCATGGGTGGTCGTGCTGCTGAAGAGATCTTCTTTGGTGATATTTCATCAGGTGCTGCCAACGATATCGAACAGGCGACTCGTCTTGCTCGTATGATGGTTACAGAATTAGGTATGTCAGACCTTGGTCCAATCAAGTATGACTCTGGTCAGAATGCCGTCTTCTTAGGCCGTGACTATTCACAGTTATCAAATACGCATTCAGGTCAGATCGCATTTGAAATCGACCAGCAGGTTCGAAAGATCATTGATGATGCGCATAAGAAAGCTGCCGATATCATCATTGCCAATAAGGATAAGCTGGAAACGATCGCTAATGCCTTACTTGAATACGAAACATTAAATGCTGAACAGATCCAGTCATTATATAAGACAGGTAAGATGCCTGAAACTTATGACGGTTCTGTTGATCCTACTGCTCATATGCCATCAGAATCGACAAGCGAAAGCAATTCTACAAGTACTTTCACTTCTCAGTCACAGAGTGATCCTGATGACGACTTATTAGATGAAATGAAATAATAAAAAAGCGCTTAGCGCTTTTTTATTTAAGAAATTAATGGAGAATAATTATGAATCGTAGATGGTTTGTTAAATTCTTAGTAGCAATCATTGTGGTCAGTATGGTCATTCCACTGATCGGCTACTTTGCCTTTGGTTAGGAGTATGCATATGAAAGATTATTTAGTACGTGGTTTAGTCAATAAATATAATTGTCGTATCTTTGCCTGCACGACAAAGAACTTAGTCAATGTGGCCAGAGAAAAACATGGCTTATGGCCATGCGCCAGTGCTGCCCTTGGCAGAACGATGTCTGTCACATTAATGATGGGGGCGATGAGCAAGACACAGGATAAGCTCACTGTCTCTTTAAATGGCGGCGGTCCTATTGGTACAGTCTTATGTACCACTCATTCCGATGGTAAGATCAAAGGTTTCGTTGGTGATCCTCATGTTCATTATGTTTATAATGATTCCGGCAAGCTGGCCGTTGGTATGTGCGTCGGGACAAATGGTTATTTACAGGTCATCCGTGATATGGGCTTAAAAGAACCGATCACTTCTCAGGTCCCACTACAGACCGGCGAAATTGGTGATGATTTTGCTTACTATTTCATGGTCAGTGAACAGGTTCCTTCCGTTGTCGATGTTGGTGTTCTTGTCGACCAGGATACGACTGTTAAATCTGCTGGCGGTTTTATCATCCAGTTATTACCAGAAGCAACAGATGATGACATTACTTTCATTGAAAATAAAATGAAAGATTTCCCAGCCATTTCAAAACTTTTAGCTGATGGAAAGACACCAGAAGAGATCATGCAGATGATCTTTGGCGATGATGTTGAATTCTTAGGAACACAGGATCTGTCTTTTGAGTGTGACTGTTCAAAAGAAAAGTTATCTGGCGCTTTAACAACGATTCCTGATGATCAGTTAGATGATATGATCAAAGAAGATCACGGTGCAGATATTACATGTCAGTTCTGTGGTAAACATTATCACTTTACTGAAGATGATCTGAAGGAGATCAAAGCTAATAAACACGCTTAAACATCTGTTTAAACAGATGTTTTTAAATTAGAAA
>ONFH01000049.1 GCA_900317015.1 uncultured Erysipelotrichaceae bacterium
CATGGTCGTTTGAATATTAATAATCAGAAGTTTAAATATGATTTCACGCCACTTGATGATATGTGTAACTGTTATGCCTGCCGTAACTATACGCGCGCATACATTCGCCATTTACATAAGTGTGATGAAATATTTGGTAAGAGTTTATTATCGATCCATAATGTGGCTTTCCTGCTTGATTTAGCAAAGGATATCCGCACAGCTATTCAGGAAGATCGTTTAGCTGACTTCAAAGAAGAATTCTTAGATCTTTATGGACGAGATGTATATGAAAGGGCATTTTAATTATGGAAAATATGGATATTGAATTATTTGATTACGATCTGCCCAAAGAATTAATTGCGCAGACCCCTTTAGAAAAACGTGATACGTCACGTTTGATGGTCTTAAATAAGAATACTGGTGAAGTGACTCATAAACACTTCTACGATATTATTGATTACTTAAAACCAGGTGATGTCTTAGTCCGTAATAACACGAAAGTTATTCCCGCTAGACTCTTTGGCACCAAAGAAGAGACGCATGCTCATGTCGAAGTGCTTTTATTAAAGAACGTCCATGATGATGTCTGGGAATGCTTATGCGGCAATGCCAGAAAGATCAAGGAAGGCACGATCATCACGTTTGGTGATGGACGCTTAAAAGCCAAATGCTTAGAAGTTCGTGAAGAAGGCATCCGTGTCTTAGAAATGATCTACGATGGCATCTTCTATGAGATCCTCGATCAGTTAGGGATCATGCCATTACCACCTTATATTAAGGAAAAGCTGGATGATCCAGATCGTTACAATACCGTCTATGCCAAGGTCGAAGGCAGTGCTGCTGCCCCTACGGCTGGTCTTCATTTCACCCCTGAACTATTTGCAAAAATCAGAGAAAAAGGTGTGGAAGTTGAAGACGTCACATTACATGTTGGTCTTGGTACATTTAGACCTGTTAAAGTGAACAACGTCTTAGAACATCATATGCATTCAGAATATTATGAAATTTCTGAAGATGTAGCAGAACGATTAAACAAGGCCAAAGCAGAAGGTCGTCGTATTATTGCGATCGGTACGACCTCATGTCGTACATTAGAAGCCAATATGTCTAAATATGGCAAGTTTACAGCCACTCATGAAAATACGAATATCTTCATCTATCCTGGCTATACTTATAAAGCCATCGACTGTCTGATTACAAACTTCCATTTACCAAAGTCGACATTGATCATGTTAGTCAGTGCTTTAGCCGGCCGTGAACATATCTTGAATGCTTATAAGATCGCCGTGCAAGAGAAGTACCGTTTCTTCTCCTTCGGTGATGCGATGTTTATTACCAATGAAACAGAATTATGATCTCATGATGCAGGAGGAGCTCAAAAAGTTAACTGAGCGTAAAACGCTCCTGCTTCATGTCTGCTGCGGACCATGTTCCAGTAATGTCATCAAAGAATTAAGTGAATACTTTGATATTACGATCTTCTATTCCAATTCGAATATCTATCCCGAAGAAGAATATTACCGTCGACGTGATGAACTGCTTACATTCATTCCTGAATTCAATGAAAGAAATCATCGTCATGTCACGGTCGTCGAAGATGACTATGATCTTAAAGCCTATACGAAAAAGCTGGAACCTTTGAAGGATACCGGTGAAAAAGGAGAACGCTGTCATCTCTGTTATAGCATGCGTATGAAAAGAGCACATGATTATGCCCTTGCCCATAACTTTGATTACTGGACAACGGTCTTATCCGTCTCACCACATAAGATCTCCCGCTGGATCAATGAGATCGGCATGGCGTATCAGGATGAACACCTAAAATTCCTGCCTTCAGACTTCAAGAAACGGAATGGCTATCTCAAATCTGTACAAACAAGTGAAGAGTACCATATGTATCGTCAATGGTACTGTGGCTGTGTGTATTCTTATCAAGAAGCCTTAGAACGAGAAGAACGTAAGAAGCAAGACGTGTCATAACGTTTTGCTTTTTAAATGAAGAAAGGCGGATCAACTACACTTTTTAGACAATATAAGTTATAATTTCATAGCGAGGTCATGGTATGAGAGTCTATAATATTTACCAAATTAATTGTTTTTTATATGATGTCAAAACCTATACGATCAGCTGTGAGGATATTGCTTATCCCCTCAAGCTTCATATGTATTATGATGACAAGCTGATGTTTGGACTGTCGAGTGAGCATCCCCTATTCCCTCATATTCAGGCGGGAAAAAGGATCTGTATCTTAGCTTACCGACAAGATGGACATTTCTTTCGCTACACGGGCACACCCGTCATCGAACAAGATCCTCGCTATGCCACAATGATGCATAAAAGATGTCCCTACCTCACCCGCTACATCAATGAGACAACACATTTTAAGCTTTATATGTTCCATCTTGAACAGGCGGAAGCTTTAATGTTTGATGAATTCCATAATAGTACAAAAGTGACGATTTAAAATTTTAAATCGCCACTTTTTTCATTTATTTGTTTTTTAAATGGTCGAGGAAGATCCTCATCTTACTCATGGCCACTTTCAATTCTTCTAGTGAATACGCATAAGAAATACGAACGAAGCCTTCTCCTGACTGCCCAAAGGCATCACCAGGGACACAGGCCACTTTCTGATCCTTTAATAAAGCTTCACAGAATTCTTCTGATGTCAGGCCCGTCGACTGGATCGATGGGAAGACATAGAAAGCACCTTGAGGCTTGAATGTCTTTAAGCCCATATCATTGAGTTCACGAACTAAATAGTTACGACGGCTCAAGTAAGCATTACGCATTTCGGCCACTTCTTCATCACATGAACGCATGCCTTCAATAGCCCCATACTGGGCACATGTTGGTGCTGACATGATGATGTACTGATGGATCTTCGTCATCGCTTTCGATAAGACAGGATTGGCAAGGACATAACCTAAACGCCACCCGGTCATCGCAAAGGCTTTTGAGAAACCGCTGATCGTAATGACCTGATCACGAATTTCTGGGAAGGAAGCTAAAGCACAGAATTCTTGTTCATAGCTTAATTCCGCATAGATCTCATCGCTGATGACGATGATGCCAGATTCCTTGATGATTGGAACGATCTTCGCATAGTCTTCACGGGTCATAAAACCGCCCGTTGGATTGGCTGGATAGTTGATCAACATCAGTTTCGTCTTATCACTGATGGCGGCTTTTAACTTTTCTGGCGTCAGCTTAAACTGATCCTTTTCTTCAAGATGAATACGAACCGGTTTCCCGCCAGCTAAGATGACAGCTGGTTCATAAGCGACATAACCAGGATCCATGATGATCATTTCTTCACCAGGATTCAGTAGTGCTCGTACCGCAATATCGATGCCTTCAGAGCCACCGACCGTGACCGTACATTCTGTCTGTGGATCGTACTTAACGCCCCAGCGTTCATCATAGTAACGACAGATCTCTTTTCTTAATTCGATCAGCCCACGATTGGCTGTATAGAACGTACGCCCTTTTTCAATCGAATACATAGCAGCTTCACGGATCTTCCATGGTGTGGTGAAGTCTGGTTCGCCGACACCTAAGGAAATGACGCCTTCGATCTGGTTTGCTAAATCGAAGAACTTACGAATGCCAGAAGGTTTGATCTCTCTGGCTTTATCACTTAACAAACTTTCATAATCCATATTATGGAGTCACCACCAATCTGTCGTTCTTGCCATCTTCATCCTCGATCATGACGATGCCACTATTCTTATAATTCTTTAATACGAACGTGGTGACAGTCTCAGTCACTCCAGAAATAGGGGCAAGCTTACTAGCGACAAAATGAGCGACCTGCTGCATCGTACGCCCTTTAATAATCAAGGCGAAGTCATAACGACCAGCTAATAGGTACATCGTTTCCACTTCTTCAAATTTATAAATACGAGAGGCAATACGGTCATAACCATATTCTCTTTCTGGTTCAGCTTTGATTTCAATCAGTGCTGTGACAATATCGGTGTTCGTCTTGTCCCAGTTGATCACTGTATGATAGCCACAGATCACTTTTTGATCTTCTAATTCAGTGACTTTATCAATCACATTCTCTTTTGGTTCATCAAGTACAGCCGCAAGATCACGCATTTTAATTCTTGCGTTTTTCTGCATGATGGACAGTAATAACTTATCTTCCATAGCGTGCGTCTCCTTTTTTGTTTTATTTATTATAAGTCAAATCAAAATAAGTGTAAAGAAACCTCGGCATTCTCTAAAAACTC